>JAICIT010000131.1 GCA_025960445.1 Bradyrhizobium sp.
CATCTCTGGCCCGGGCAACTACGAGATCGAAGTGCTTGACGCCGATCCGAGGCGCGTGAAGCGGCTGCGCATTGCTACGCGCAAGGAGCGCCCCCCTGCGCGGACACAGCGCGAGGGTCGCCGCCGTGAAGCCGCACCGGACGCGGGCCAATCTCCGGCCAGTGACAGTGCGACTCCCGCTTCCGGCGACGGAGCCGCCTCCCAATGAGCTCATCAGATAAATTTCGCCGCTTCGGTCTCGCGATCATCCTGGCATGGGGCTGGAGACGCGCGGTCGTCGCGCTTGCCGCAGGTGCGCTGTCATCGTTCGCCATGGCGCCGTTCAATGCGTGGCCGGTGCTGTTCGTTACTTTTCCGGTGATGGTCTGGCTGATCGATGGCGCCGGCGCGGGACGGTTGCGTGGCGTGCCCGCGGCTGCAATGGCGGGCTGGTGGTTCGGGCTCGGCTATTTTGTGCCGGGGCTGTACTGGATCGGCTATGCGTTCCTGGTCGATGCATCCACCTTCGCCTGGCTGATGCCATTTGCCGTGGTGGGCCTGCCGGCCTATTTGGCACTATTCGCCGCTTTGGGCTTCGCTCTGGCGCGCCTGATTTGGACCCGGGACGCCTCGCGGATATTGGCGCTCGCGGTTACTCTCACGGCAAGCGAATGGCTTCGCGGCCATGTGTTATCCGGCTTTCCCTGGAACACGTTCGGCTATGCCCTGAGCGAACCGCTGGCCTTGGCGCAGACCGCGTCGCTAATCGGCCTCTGGGGTATGACATTTCTAGCAGTCGCGATCTTTGCCAGTCCGGCCGTGTTGATCGACGGCAAATCGCATCGGCGAGCATGGATGACGCCGGGCATCGCGATATTGCTCCTGATCGCGATGGGCATTTTCGGCGCTGTTCGGATGACGCTGCACCCGACAGTGAGTGTTGCAAACGTCAAGCTGCGGATCATGCAACCCAACCTGCAACAGGACGTCAAATTCAACTACTCCGCCAAAGCGGAGGTGATGCAAAAGTATCTGACCTTGTCGGATCGCGCTTCCGGGCCGCAATCCATTGGCGTGCGCGACGCCAGCATCCTGATCTGGCCGGAATCGGCGTTTCCGTTTTTCCTCACGCGCGAGCCCGACGTGATGGCGCAAATCGCCGATCTGTTGCCCACGAGCACAGTCCTGCTCACGGGCTCGGTACGCGCGCCGGACGTTCCCGCAGGCACGGCGATCACACGCGCCTACAATTCAATCTACCTGATCGATCACGACGGCAGCGTACTGTCGGTCTACGACAAGCTGCATCTGGTGCCGTTCGGCGAGTACTTGCCGTTCCAGGATTGGATGGAGAAGGTCGGCCTGGTGCAACTCACGAAGGTTCAGGGTGGATTTATCCCGGGCACACGGCGCCGCCTGATGGACATTCCGAATGCGCCGCGCGCGCTTCCCTTGATCTGTTATGAAGCGATTTTTCCCGACGCGATTGGAGCGCGTGAAGACCGTCCGGGCTGGATCATCAACCTGACCAATGACGGCTGGTTTGGAATTTCGACCGGTCCTTACCAGCATTTGCAGCAGGCACGGCTGCGCGCCATCGAGCAAGGCTTGCCGCTCGTCCGTGCGGCGAACACCGGCATCTCCGCCGTTATCGATCCCATGGGACGTGTTGTCTCGCAACTCGGTCTGGGCGTCGAAGGCGTGCTGGATTCGGCATTGCCGGCGGCGATTGCCCCGACCATCTTCGCCCGGACCGGCAGTCTTCCAGCCGGGATCCTGATTGCCGCGGCGTTGGTTGTGGTGATCGTTCGGCGCGTTCCGAAGCGGAAGTTATGAATGCCGGACGAGCAGACTCACCGCCTCGCGGCTCTGATCGAGCAGATCGCCGCGCGCGAATCCGTCGTTTGCCGCTGAGACGTTTGACCCGATCCAACAACCGACATAAGCGATCCAGAGCAGCATGCCGATGAGCGCCAATCCTTTTGATCCGATGACCATTCTCGATGGCATTCGCCGTTGGGTGGAAATTGAGACGCCGACGGAAGCGGCCGCGCAGGTCAACCAGCTGGCCAGCGTGGTCGCCGATGGCTATCGCGATCTGCCGGTCAGAATCGAGAGGGTTGCCGGACATTCCGGTTGCGGCGATCATCTCGTCGCACGTTCATCGTGGGGGCAGGATGCGCCTGGGATACTCATACTCAGTCATCTCGATACCGTGCATCCGATCGGATTCATCAGTCGGCTGCCGTTCAGCATAGAAGGCGACAGCGCCTTCGGTCCCGGCATCTACGACATGAAAGGCGGAGCCTATCTCGCGTATCACGCATTCGGGCAGGTCTGCATAAACGGTCAGCGCTCACCGCTGGGCATTACTCAGCTCTACGTCTCGGACGAGGAGATCGGCAGTCCGACTTCGCGGGCACTGATCGAGGCGGAGGGACGCAAGGCCAAATACGTGTTGGTGACCGAACCCGCCCGCGATGGCGGAAAGATCGTCACCGGCCGAAAGGGCGTCGCGCGTTTCGAAATTTTCGTCAAAGGCGTGGCCTCGCACGCCGGCACGCGACCGGAAGACGGCCGTAGCGCTGTTCGCGAACTCGCCAATCTCATTCAGACGCTGGAAGCGATGAACGATCTGAAGCGCGGCATCAGCATCAATGTCGGCGTGGTCAGAGGCGGCACCAGGCCCAACGTGATCCCTGAGCAAGCCTATGCCGAAGTCGACATGCGCGTTCCCACGATTGCGGATGCCGACGAACTCGTTCCGAAGATCCTCAATCTGAAATCGAGTACCGAGGGCGTCAGCGTCAGGGTCATCGGCGAGTTGAACCGGCCGCCTTACGAGAAAAGCAATGCGGGTGCTGCGCTGTATGAACACGCCAGGGCCCTTGCCGCCGAAATCGGCTTCGATCTAGTGGATAGTTCGACCGGCGGCGGCTCTGATGGGAATTTCACCGCGCCGCATACGGCGACGCTCGACGGCCTCGGCGTCGACGGTAAAGGCGCGCATACCGATTACGAGCAGATGTACATTTCGTCGATCGAGCCGCGGGGGCGGCTCTTGCAGCGACTTTTTCAAACGTTGCGATAATGGCCGGAAGCCACGATGCCACAGGGCGGCATGCATTGCCGGAGCGTGGGGCGCCACACCCTCATGGCTCGTTCTTCGGACGACGCAAAGGCCACAGGCTGCGGGCGCATCAGACCGATCTCATCGAACATCTGCTGCCATGCCTGGCGTTGGATATCGGAGCTGCCAGCCCGCCCGACCTTTCCGGGTTATTCAATGGCGTCGAAGAGATCAGGCTCGAAATCGGATTCGGGGGCGGCGAACATCTGATCGCGGAAGCGCGCGCCTTTCCGAATAGCGGCTTCATCGGCTGCGAGCCGTACGTCAACGGCATGGCCAAGATCCTGACGCAGATTGAGGTCCACGACATCGGAAATATCCGGCTGTTCGCCGGTGACGCCGCCGAGCTGCTGGCGTGGGCGCCACCGCTTTCCTTGAAACGGATCGACCTGATCCATCCTGATCCATGGCCCAAACGGCGACACTGGAAACGGCGCTTCGTGCAGGATTCGACCGTGACCGCGATGGCCCGCGTTCTGAAACCGGGCGGCGAATTTCGCTTCGTTAGCGATATCGACGACTATTCCGCCTGGACACTAGCGCATGTTTTGCGATCTCCCGATTTCATCTGGATGGCGGAGCGTGCCTCGGATTGGCGTCAGCCATGGGCCGGTTACACAATGACGCGCTATGGCGGAAAAGCCGAACGCGAAGGCCGCCACGCGACGTATCTGCAATTTCGGAAGCAGGGATAATTCTGCATGGGCTCAAGTTTGGCGAACGGCCTCGACGCTGCGCCGCGTGATGATCTCATGGGGATCAACGAGGTAAGGGTCATCAAATCTTGCTCAAACCCGGCTCGCCAACGGATTTGGAGCAAATTTAGGTCGGTTGGTGAAAGAACGGTGAGGTCTGGAAATACAGCGCAAAGGGCTGCGGTTTAAGCCAGCGGGCCTTGCCGTATCCGCGAAAAAACGCTATATCGGCGACAACTTACGTTCTCATACGATCCGTATTGAGAGTGGGCCCCTCGGGACCCGCTCTTTTTTATTACCGCGGCGAGCAGCGCGTGCTGCGAGGCTGCCTGGAACCGCGAAGCTCTGGCAAGCCACGCAAACCGCGAACGCCCTGATTTGAGCAGCCCGAAACCTAAACGGATCGAAGGCAAAATTTGACGCTGGATATGACCGATCGGACGACCGATTCAGTGGACACTGATCTGCTTACCGAGCCTCGTCTTGTGGTCGAGCCCGGGGTTGCCGCGCGGGTTTCGGCGGTCGCGGGTCCTGTGCTGCAAGGAATGGGCTACCGGTTGGTGCGGATCAAAATTTCGGGAGAGTCCGGCTGCACGGTTCAGATCATGGCGGAACGGCCGGACGGGTCCATGCAGATTGAGGATTGCGAGGCCATTTCGAAGGCACTGTCGCCAGTGCTTGATGTCGCCGACCCGATTGATCGCGCGTATCGGCTTGAGATTTCGTCGCCGGGGATCGATCGGCCGCTGGTGCGCCGCTCGGATTTCGAGCGCCACGCCGGTTATTTGGTCAAAATAGAAATGGCCGTCGCGCATGACGGTCGCAAGCGGTTTCGTGGTACGCTCGCCGGAGTAGAAGGCGACGCGGTGCGGCTACATCGCGATGACACCCCCGCAGGCGAGGACGCCGACATCCTGCTGGTGATGGAAGATATCGCCGACGCCAGGCTGGTCCTGACGGACGAGTTGATCGCGGAATCGATGCGGCGCGGCAAGGCCGCGGAACGTCAGTTGCGCCAAAGCCTAGGACTTGAGCCGCCACCGCCGCCGCATGCGGCGCGAAGCGATGCTTCCAGGAGCAACAAACCAAAACCGAGATTGAAGCCGAGCAAGATCGCCCCGAAGAATACCAAGCAACATCGCCTCGCCGCAGAGAAATTGCGAGAAGGCAAAACCGATACCACCAGAGGAGACTAAAGCCATGGCAGCTGTCAGCGCCAATAAACTCGAACTGCTGCAGATCGCAGACGCGGTCGCGCGCGAAAAATCGATCGACCGCGGCATCGTTATCGCGGCGATGGAAGACGCCATAGCCAAGGCGGCTCGCGCCCGCTACGGCAGTGAGACGGATGTTCACGCCGAGATCGACGCCAAGAAAGGGGAGCTGCGCCTTTCGCGTCACATGCTGGTGGTCGATCAGGTCGAAAATTCGTCGAACCAGATTTCACTCGAAGACGCTCGCCGCGCAAATCCCGGAGCTCAGATCGGCGACACCATCGCCGATACTCTGCCGCCGCTCGAATACGGCCGCATCGCCGCGCAATCCGCCAAGCAGGTCATCGTGCAGAAAGTGCGCGAGGCCGAGCGCGACCGGCAGTACCAGGAATTCAAGGATCGCATCGGCGACATCGTCAACGGCATCGTCAAGCGCGTCGAATACGGCAGCGTCATCGTCGACCTCGGCCGCGGCGAAGCCATTATCCGCCGCGATGAGATGCTGCCACGCGAGGTGTTCCGCAATGGCGACCGGGTCCGGGCCTACATTTTTGACGTGAGGCGAGAAACCCGCGGCCCGCAGATCTTCCTCTCCCGCACGCATCCGCAGTTCATGGCGAAATTATTCGCGCAGGAGGTGCCTGAAATTTACGACGGGATCGTCGAGATCAAGGCTGTCGCCCGTGACCCGGGTTCGCGCGCGAAAATCGGCGTGATCTCCCGGGATTCATCGGTCGATCCGGTCGGCGCCTGTGTCGGCATGCGCGGCTCGCGCGTGCAGGCGGTCGTGAATGAGCTGCAGGGCGAAAAGATCGACATCATTCCGTGGTCGCCGGATATTGCCACCTTCGTCGTCAACGCGCTGGCGCCCGCGGAAGTCGCAAAGGTTGTGATTGATGAAGACCGCGAGCGGATCGAAGTCGTGGTGCCCGACACCAATAACCAGTTATCGCTGGCGATCGGCCGGCGCGGCCAGAACGTGCGCCTCGCCTCGCAACTGACCGGCTGGGATATCGACATTCTTACCGAACAGGAAGAATCCGAACGGCGACAGGCTGACTTCGAGAACTCGACTCGCGTGTTCATGGAAGCGCTCAACGTCGATGAAGTCGTCGGCCAATTGCTGGCGTCCGAAGGCTTCACTTCGGTCGAGGAGCTGTCGCTGGTCGATGTCAGGGAACTGGCCGCGATCGAGGGTTTTGACGACGAAACCGCCAATGAATTGCAGAGTCGCGCGCGCGAGTATTTGGAACAGCTCGAAGGTGAGCTCGAAAGCAAACGTAAGGAACTTGGGGTGGAAGACGCATTGAAGACGGTGCCGGGGGTAACCTCGAAGATGCTTGTCAAGTTCGGCGAGAACGAAATCAAAACGGTGGAGGATCTGGCCGGTTGCGCGACCGACGACCTGGTCGGGTGGACCGAGCGCAAGGAAGGTGGCGAGCCGGTCAAGCATCCGGGAATTCTCGATGTGAACGAAATCTCCCGAGATGATGCGGAGAACATGATCATGCAGGCGCGCGTTGCCGCCGGCTGGATCACCGAGGCCGACCTTGCCAAAACGGCCGAGGAGGCTGCGGTCTCCGAAGAACAGCCGGTTTAAGGAGCTATGTCGCCCGCATGCCAGCTCTCGCCTGCCCCGATCTCGACAACGGACCGCGGACCGACAGGTCCGCGACGGTGCGGATGTGCGCAGTCGCGCGGCAGGTACGGTCGATTGATGAGCTGATCCGCTTTGTGGTCTCGCCTGCGGGTGAGGTGATCCCGGACTTGAAGCGCAAGCTGCCCGGTCGCGGCATGTGGATTTCAGCTTCCCGCCGCGCGGTTGCGGAAGCTGTCCGGCGTCACCAATTTAGTAAGGGCTTCAAGCGCGAAGTCCGCGTTTCTCCCAGTCTCGCAACCGACACGGAAGCGCTGCTGGCGCGCAGCGCGATCGAGGCGCTTGCCATGGCCGCCAAGGCTGGCCAGGTGATAAGCGGCTTTGGCAAGGTCGAGGAA
>JAICIT010000132.1 GCA_025960445.1 Bradyrhizobium sp.
ATGCAGGCCCTTCTTCGTGCAAATCGAACAGTTGCACGCGGTCACCATCGCCAGATCGGTGGTGCATTCGAAGCGCACCAGCCCGCAATGGCAACCGCCAGTGTACGTCCTGCTTTCAGGCATTGGTCCGTATCCCCGGGCACTTACCGGCGCAATATAAACCTCGGCCGAGCAGGGGCACCAGAGGATAGCGGACCGCCTATTTGATGAGTTGAAGGCTTTGTTCGGCCTCAGACGAGCTGATCGATTCTCGTTCCCTGTCCAGGCGGAAGTGGCGCCAGCACGGTCGGCTGCGGCGCATCGGCGTCATCGGCGCTTTTCTCGCTGTTTACGTCAGGTACTTTCGGCGCGGTGACTTCGGGCGCCTTGACCGGAACGGACGCGGGAATGCTCGAAATAGTGCTCATTGCGCAGGATTCCTTTCAGTGCGCGCCGACTGTGACCGGGCGCAGGCGAATGCTTTATGAATCCAAACGTTAAAGCTCGCGCCATCGGACCTAATGTAGTCCAATGGTGAACGGGACACTGAAATACCCCGGCAAAAGAACGCTATTGTTTAAAATTGCTGATATCGCCGCGACAGCAGCAGCTAGTTATTCGCCCCTCCCGCGCGAGATCGCGATCGAGGTCTCGGCTTTTACCCTCGTGCAGCGCATATCGAGCCGGCGGTACCGCGTGGACACGTCGTTGCCATGGAGAATGCCGATCCGCTTGATACAGCGGCTCGCTCCTCTCAGCATATCGTCTTTGGGCAGTGTGAAGATGATCGCTGCGGCGCTGGCGACCAGATCGAGAAAGGCTGGTGTCGGCTTGCGGCTATCGGATTTCGCATACAATTCGTTGGCGTAATTGCGCCCGGCGCAGCCGAGCCTGATTTCCCTGGCTTTCGGATGCGACAGATAGATCACGTTGGCCGCGGTCCTGCCGACGCCGAGGCCGTCGATCTGGCCTTTAAGCTGGTTTGCGAGATCGTCGCATCGATCGGCGTGTGCCGGTGAGCAGGCAAGCGCGATCGCCAGCGCGAGCGTGCCTGGTACCGCAAGCGTGCCGAATATCCAATTCGCGAATAGAGTTTTTGGCATGAATACCCCCTCCGCATTGAAGCGTCCGCCAAGGGTCAATGCAAGGGCGGAGGCTTTAGCGCGCCTTCGAGCCTTTAAACAGCGGCATAAAGGGCTTAGAACGCAACTAACGACAGGCTCCAATCAGTAGGCTTATTGTTCCATGAACGCCCCCAGCGCTTTTCCCGATCCGAAGCCCGTTCCGCCCTACAAGCACACGCCGCTGTTTCCGCTCGGCGAAGACATCACGCCCTACAAGAAGATCACGAGCGATGGCGTGCGCCTGGAGAAGGTGCTGGGCAAGGACATGCTGGTGATCTCGCGTGAGGCGCTGCGGGCGCTCAGCGAGGCGGCCTTCGGTGACATCAATCATTACCTTCGTCCGGGGCATCTGAAGCAGTTGCGCAGCATTCTCGACGATCCCGAGGCCAGCGATAACGACAAGTTCGTCGCCTTTGATTTTCTCAAGAACGCCAACATCGCCGCAGGCGGCGTGCTGCCGATGTGCCAGGACACCGGCACCGCCATCATCATGGGCAAGAAGGGCGCGCGCGTGCTCACCGATGGTGATGACGAAGCCGCGCTTTCCGAAGGGGCGCGTGACGCCTATCTGCGCCGCAATTTGCGCTACTCACAAGTTGCGCCACTGTCGATGTACGAGGAAAAAAACACCGCCAATAACATGCCGGCGCAGTGCGAGATCTATGCGGAGGGCGATGACAGCTACAAGTTCATGTTCATGGCGAAGGGTGGTGGCAGCGCCAACAAGAGTTTCCTGTTTCAGGCGACGCCTTCGGTGCTCACCAAGGATCGGCTGCTGGCGTTCTTGAAGGAAAAGGTGCTGACGCTGGGGACCGCGGCGTGTCCGCCGTATCATCTTGCGATCGTGATCGGCGGCACTTCGGCTGAACTCTGCATGAAGACCGTGAAGCTCGCCTCAGCGCGCTATCTCGATGCGTTGCCGACGCAGGGTTCTGCCGATGGCAATGCGTTTCGCGATCTCGAGATGGAGCAGCAAATATTGAAGATGACGCAGTCGCTCGGTGTCGGCGCGCAGTTCGGCGGCAAATATTTCTGTCATGATGTGCGGGTGATCCGTTTGCCACGCCATGGTGCGTCACTTCCGATCGGGCTTGGCGTGTCCTGCTCGGCCGACCGGCAAGTGCTCGGTAAAATCACAAAGGACGGCGTCTATCTCGAAGCGCTGGAGCACAACCCGGCGCAATACCTTCCGGCGGTCGAGCACGCGCTCGGCGGCGAAGTCGTAAAGATCGATCTCAACCAGCCGATGACGCAAATTCTGGCAAACCTTTCAAGGCATCCGATCAAAACGCGGCTGTCGCTGACCGGCACCATGATCGTCGCCCGCGATTCCGCGCACGCCAAGTTGCGCGAGCGGCTGGAACGAGGCGAAGCTCTGCCGAGCTATTTCAAGGACCATCCGATTTATTATGCCGGTCCGGCCAAGACGCCTGATGGCTATGCCTCCGGCGCGTTCGGCCCTACCACCGCCGGGCGGATGGACTCGTTCGTCGATCAATTCCAGGCGGCCGGCGGCTCAATGGTGATGGTGGCGAAGGGCAACCGCGCCGCGGCGGTGCGCGACGCCTGCAAGAAGCACGGCGGGTTCTATCTCGGCTCCATTGGCGGCGCGGCGGCGAACCTTGCCGAGCACTGCATCAAGAAGGTCGAGGTGGTGGAATATCCCGAACTCGGGATGGAAGCTATCTGGCGCATCGAAGTCGAGGATTTTCCGGCCTTCATCATCATCGATGACAAGGGCAACGACTTCTTCAAGGAATTGAATTTGGGGTGAGGGGCAATCCCCTCACACGCCCTCCCGCTCGCCGCCGACGCCAAAGGCTTAAGCCCGCGTCCCCCTGAACGGGAAGCTGCCCATCGGGCCGATGCCCATTTCACCGGAAATGCTGTCCCCCGAGACCTTGCCCGTAAACTCAAGCGTCAGCGGCATCGGGTTTGTGATCGAAACTTTCCAGGCGAGGTCATCGCCGTTCGCGGTGCCGTCGAAAATCTCGGTCGACTGGCCGTCGGCGCCCTGGCTGCCCGTTAAAGTGCCACCTGAGTTCTTGAGGGTAAGCGTCGCATTGCGCTCGCCCATCGGGGTGCTCATGGTGATGTTCCAGTTTCCGTCGACGCCCATTCGAGGTTCTCCTCAGCTTTTGTTCGAAAAAACCCGAGTGGCCCGGGTCAGGGTGGCTGGGGCCGCGGTATAGCGCATCCGGTGCCGCAAGCCGAATCGGAGGCTTTTTCGTGGGGCGATCAGGCCTGAGCGGCGCGTATCCGGCTTGTGACGAGAAAGCGAAACGCGAGATATTGGATGGCGAACGCCGCGAGCTTGGCCCCGAGCAGGACCACGCCAACGTAGAATGCCCACAATTTGAGATCGCCGGTCGAGGCGATCGCGATCGTTCCCAAGCCGAGCGCAAACATCAGGATCGCCCAGGCGTAGCCCGCGATCGTCACATATTCGGGAATGGTCTCGACCACGATCGGCGGCATGTAGCGCAGCAGCCAGCCGCGCTTGAGCATGATCGCGCCGATGGCAAAATGGGCAATCGAAGGTTTGGCCAGCACGAAGCGGGGATCGTTGGTCAGCAACGTCGCGGTGCCGAGCACGATCACCAGCGCCAGGCTCGCGTAAGTCATGAAGCCGAGCGGCTGCTTTTTGATCCGGCTGTAGACGACCTGGGCCACGGCGCCGGCGATCGCGACGGCTGTCGCCAGCACCACATTGCCAGTGCTCAAATACACCGCGAGAAAGATAATGGCCGACAGAAAATCGAATAAGAGCTTGGCGAGTGCGTCCTTCATCCCCGAATCTCCCCCGGTGCTTTGGTCGGGGCGAGCAGCCGATTAAAGCACTTCTTGAACTGATGCATCTGCAATTACTGGATCTGCACGGCACCCAAGAGCTTTGCCCGGCGATACTCGGGATACCATTTGGTGAATACAAGCGCGGAGTTACGGGCGGCGAATGCGATCGCAATTCCGGACCATAGCGGCAGACCGGGGATATAGATCAAGAGAATGTTGGCCAGCGCCATCAAGACAAAGGCCAGCGCCCAGGCCGTGGTAATTACGTAATTAGCCTTCACGAATTCGGGCCGGCGCGCCGTTTGGGCATCTACGGCTTCGCGGGCGTATTGCAGCGTAAACGGCCGGCGCATGATAAGCGACCCGACCGATATCGCCAACATGCCCAAATCCACCGTGAGTTTTACCTGCGTACTGCTCACCGTGGAATCAATCAGAATGATATAGAGGCCCAGGGCGATGAACACGAACGCGGAACCAGTGCCCAGCAGCTTGAGCGAACGTCCGCCAATGGCATCATAAGCTATCACGGCCAGGCAAATCGCGGCGGACACGAACAAGCTCACAGTTGCCGAGGTCAGGACCATAAGGATCGCAAAGGCGGCATAGGGCGCAAGAATAAGGAAAATCGTCATGGCAGTCTCAAGGTTCATCTTTACATCGTCAAGATCAATAATGGCCTGAAAACATGTCGTCAAGGTCAAATCTTTACAGTGTCAAAATCGTGATCTATAAAGGGGCCGAAATGGCCAGAAAACCCCGAATTGTCGGAATCAAAAGCAAAACCCGGCGTCGCGCCACCGCTGTCGCGCCCGCGGGCCGCAAACGGGCGTCCCGGCCTGCCGGATTGCGTCGCGATGCTCCGTACCATCATGGCGGGCTGCGCACTGCGCTCCTCGAAGCGGCCGAGCGCGTGCTGGAACGAGAGGGGCTGGCCGGGTTGACGCTACGTGCGGTGGCGCGGGAGGCGGGTGTCTCGCATGCCGCGCCGGCGCATCATTTTGCCGATCTGGTCGGTCTCGTGAGCGAGCTTGCGGCGGTCGGCTTCCGTCAATTCAACACGGCGATGGCTTCCGCTGCTGGCGTTGGAAGTTCGCCGCTGGAGAGGGCGTTGGCTCGCGCCAAAGCCTACGTCGCCTATGCGCGAGCCCATCCCGGCATGTACGGGCTGATGTTCCGCACCGAACGGCTCGATATGTCCCGGCCTGCGCTGTGCGATGCCGCCAATGCATCTTTCGCCGGTCTCGCCGGCGCGATTGGCGCCGTCCGTCATGAACAAATTTCTGAGCAGGCGCTCTCGCTTGAACAGGCCGCGGATATCGCTCGCTCATGGTCGTTGGTGCACGGTTTCACCATGCTGCTGCTGGACGGTCGACTGAGCGACATTCTCAACCGGCTGCCAAAAGGCACTGATGCGGGGGTCCTGCTGGATGCGATGCTCAAGCGTGCGATAGGGCAAGTACTCCAGCGTTGATCGCAGTAGGTGGACCTTCTCGCGCAAGCGCTCGTCGATCGCGATCGGTTGCCGTTTCGGTATCGAAGCGATAACACATGCCGCGTATTGATGACTTCATCGCGGAACCAACTGCTCGCGCTTCGCATTCTGGGGAAGGTTGGAGCCGAACAAGCGAAAGACCTGACAGCGGCGCAGAATCATCCTAGAACAGCCGCCTCGCCATTCCTGTTTCACTAGCGTGTAGTTGCATTATCGATCATGCCTGTCATTTCCCCGAAAAAGCCTTATCGCATCGGCCGTTCCCGCACCGGACTTGGCCTCTTCGCAACCAAACCGATCAAGAAGGGCGCCAAAATCGTCCGATATTTTGGTCCGCTGCTGGATTCCAGAAAGAAAAAGGACGACGCGGTCGAGAACAAGTACCTTTTCGAGCTCAACGGCCGCTGGACCATCGACGGGTCGGTGCGCGAGAACATCGCCCGCTATATCAACCACGCCTGCAGGCCAAACGCGGAATCCGACGTCATGCCGCGCAAACGCAAAGTCGTGATCCGCGCGATCAAGAACATCGAGCCCGGCGAAGAGATCAACTACGACTACGGTACCGATTATTTCAAAGCCTACCTGAAGCCGATCGGCTGCAGATGCGCGGCCTGCGAAAAGAAGCGCAAGAAGAAGCGGGCGGAGGCTAGGGCCGAAAGACTGCGCCTGAAATTGAAAGCCGAGAGGAAGGCACTCAAAAAAGCCAGGCAAGCCGAGAAAGCTATCGCGAACGAGCCGCTTCAGAGGAAGCCCGGCGCGCAAATGAACGGCCACGCGAACGGCGTCAAGCTCAACGGTCAGCACGTGAACGGGCAGCACCTCAATGGCGATGGCGGCCAGATAAGCACTCGTAAAGCGATGTCAGTACGGCCCGGAATTTTCACCAGGGCCAGTGGCAATGCCAGCAAGCAGAAAAGCAAGCCGGCTCGCGACAGCCGGGCTTTGGCCTAAGCTTCCTTGAGGCAAAATTCGCGTGGGCGGCGGTGCCCCGACTTGCCTTCTCGATCCCGTCTTGCTCCCCACGTTCCAATAACCTGTTCCGCGGTTCGCGTCCTTGCGAGGCGAGGCTGAGCGAACGAAGCAATCCGATGCACATGCACGCTCCGGATTGCTTCGCTTGCGCTCGTTGAGCTTCTATGCCGCCACTGCGCCGCCGCTTCGGCGCAGGCCGATGAATTGCAACTCGGCCAGCACGCCCACGATGATTGCCTGGACCGCGACAAAGAGTTCGCCGAGCAGGTTGGGCGTCACTGCGCCACTGAACAGCAGGGCGATACTAGCGACCGTCCAGGCCGCGTTGCCTGCAATCACGATGGCTACCAGCGGCTTTGGCATCGATGGTCGTATGCCGAGCCAGCCGACTAATGCGGCATAGGTGACCAGGAACAGGCCGGTTTCGCGCAACAGCGCCTCTGGTAGATTGAGCAGTGGCGCGAGCTCGCCGGCGCCGAAGGTAAGCAGCACCGCTGAGGCGCCGCTGAAGATAGCGTCGGCAAGAATAGCCCGGCGCAAAAACAAGGATGGATGGATCATGGTGATCTCCTTGGCTGAGAGTGGACTGGAAGCTCACGATCACCCGACCGG
>JAICIT010000133.1 GCA_025960445.1 Bradyrhizobium sp.
CGCAAGTCTCGAAACTGGAGTTCGATCGGCTGGTGGGCGCTACCCCGCTTGCGCCAAGAACCAACAAGAAGCAGCGCCTACTCAGCGAGGTCGGGGAGAAACGCGTGAACGGACTCTGTGTCCGATTGAAACGTCCGAACGGGCCCTGTGTCCGATTTCGGACACGGGACTGCGAGCCGAAGAGCATCCCGGGCTTAATTAGCTCGGTATCTCAATGATTTGCAAAAGACGTTATGACGGCTACCGGACCGACAATGACCCTGCCGATCCCTATAAAACTGGTCCGCAGGACGCCTCTCGGAGCGCCCTTGCAAATGCCTGCGGTACATCGGCCCGACCGACAGGGCGGGATATCGCAGTGTCAATACAGGTTTCAAAAGTCGGGCTCCCCTTGGACAACAAGCTTCTGGCGTCGCTTCCGCGTGGCGATTTCGCTCGCCTGATACCGCACCTTTCGAGCATCGCCCTGCAACAGGGTGCGGTGCTGATCGAGGCCGGCGACGAGGTCGATTACGTCTATTTCCCGCATTATGGCATGCTGTCCCTGCTCGCCGTGCTGCGCGACGGCAAGGCTATCGAGACGGCCACCGTCGGTCGCGAAGGCGTGGTCGGCGCCATGGCCGGGCTCGGCCTGTACAAATCACTGGTCCGGGTCGTGGTGCAGATGCCAACGGCCGCCAGCAAGATCGCGGCCACGCATTTCCGCACGGTCGTCGCCACCAGCGATCCCGTAAGCAGTTTTGCGATCCGTTACAATGAGGTGCTGCTGTCGCAGGCCCGGATCACAGCCGCGTGCAACGCGCTGCATTCGATCGAGGCCCGATTTTGTCGCTGGCTGCTGCAATGCGCCGATCGCGCCGCGAGCACGACCGTACCCCTGACTCAGGAATTTCTCGCTGAGATGCTGGGGGTGAGGCGCACCTCGGTGACCGAGGTGGCGAGCAAGGTGCAGAACGCCGGCGCTATCACCTACTCCCGAGGCGTGATCAGGATCATCGATCGCGCCGCGCTGACGCGAATGTCATGCGAGTGCTATGAGACGCTGGTGGAGCAATCCGCCACATTGAGCTGAACAAAGCGACCATCGAAGATAGTCGCGATTCGCAACTGCCCTCAGCGTCATCGGTTCTGATTGAGTCAGAATCGGGCTCCAGCCTCTTTTCTTCTGACGCGTTTTCTCACGCAAACCGGCGTCCACTTCGCTTGAAAACGCTTTAACGCGCATCCGTCCTGGTTTGCGTGCTGCCGGTTTTGGCCCGCGGCTTGGCGGGGGCTGCAGCTTTGGCCGTTTCGCCGCCGCGCACCGAACCCCAGGGATCGGCAGAGGTCTTCGCGTCCGGAATTTTCCTCAGCGATTCCCTGTACGCCTTGTCCCTCTCCGCCTCGGCTTCCTTTTCCTCGGGCGTCTTGGATTGGAGTTCCGGAATCAAATTGATGTTGGGAGTCTGCGCCAGCGCGTAACCCGGCCCTGCCAGCAGCGCTAATACAAGTGTGAAGCGGAAAACTCTCATCGAATATTCCCCCGTTTTGCTCACCTATACCATCGCGGTGACCGCGAGGCCAAGCCCGCCACCAGGCGGTTCGAAGCGCGCGGGCAAGTGTTCCCTTCTGCAAAATGCCCTCTAGAATGCGTGCAGTGTGCGTGGGGGAAACGAAGACTGATGCAAGGCGGCCAGCAAGAGACTGAGTTCGACATCGATGAAGCCCGTCGGGTCCTTGCCGACGTGTTCGCCCCATGGGTACAGGATCTCGGGCTCTCGATCACCGAACTGGATTACGCCCGGCCGGCTGACGCCGCCGCGGACTGGCAGCCCGGTGCGATCTTGCGGATGGGCTTTTCCGAACGCTTGTGCCGGCACGGCGGCATTGTCTGCGGTCAGGCACTGATGGCGCTCGCAGACACCGCGATGGTGATCGCGATACTCGCGGCAAACCGCGGCTACCGGCCGATGACGACGGTGGATCAGACCACTCATTTCATGCGCGCGGTGGCCTCGGCTGATGTGCTGGCGGATGCGCGGGTGGTCCGGCTTGGGCGCACCTTGAGTTTCGGCCGCGTCACATTGTCGAGCGCCGCAGATAATAAACCGGTGGCGATGGTCTCAAGCGCGTTTGCAATGCTTTGAGATCGCGTCGAACGCACCGGAGGCTGGAGCGGGCGTAAGGCCCTTGCCGAGGTCGCGCGGCGGTGAGGATCGGCTTCGTAGCGCGTCGCCCGACTATCGAGTGGCGGGGTTGGCTGCTGGAATGCTCCAAAACGAAAAAACCTTCGGCAGGGCATTGCCGAAGGTTTTCGGAGGTTTTCATAAAGTAGGTTTGCGTCTCCTTGAGACTAAGAGGCCGCCAAACAATTTGGCCGGCTACCTAAATTGAATCATACGTGAGTTTGTTACATGAGTAAATAATGTTTTCATTTGCATCTCCCGGATTCATCAGAGGGAGAATTTGGGGTGTCTTGCAGGCTAGTCGCCCACCTTGAAGGTCTTGAAGCGGTGGCACGCAAAGCAAAACCCCCGGCAGTTGCCTGCCGGGGGTCTTGTCAGATCGTAGTCAGACGAACTGGATTACCAGTTGCGCTGAGCGCGGAGCAAGAGGAGCACAGTGTTCTGATCCTTGAGCTCGTACGTGGCCGGAGCTCCCGGTTTGCCGATAGTGTTGCTGCCGGCGACGGCCGTGCCTTCCATTTTCTGATCCAGATGGGTGTAGGTCAGATCAGCCGCGAAGGTCAGGTTCTTGACTGGCGTCCACCGCGTGATGAGACCAAGCTGCCCGATGTTGTAATCGGGATTGCAGGAGGTTACCCCCGTACCGAAGGTGCGTTGGAACGAACCAGCCACTCCGCCAGAACCGCAGATCAGATTCTTAGCCTCGTCATTATAATGGATCGCAGCGAAAGCACCGTAGAGGCTGGTGTTCCAGAAGGGATTCCAGTTGTGGGTGTAGCCACCGCGCATGCCCCAGGTCTGGACTAGCTGTTGCTGACCTCCGGCTGCGAACACGCTATCAGGCGCGATGCCAAACCCAACACTCTGGTAGGCCCCAGTTAGGCTCGTTCCACCATAAACGGTGTTCGCACCCGCCGACGCCCCCAAGTCCTGAATATTGTAGCGGGTTGCACCATCCGTATACACGCCCTGGATGTTGATGACGTCACCAACACCCGTTGGAATGTTCTTGATCGACAGGGCGCCCTGCAGCGCAAAGCCCCATTTGTCATCCGGATGGCCAGTAAGTTCGGTTGCACCGTAATAGGCCGCATGGTTGTCATGGGCGGCCGCCGATATCTGGAACAGACCCCAAGCTTGGTCAACTTTGATGACGCCGACGAAGTCAGGAGAAATCGTTCCAGCGTAGTCACTGGTGCCAAAAGCGCCGCCGGCGCTGATGTTGTTCACGCCCGCCTGGTAATAGGCGACCGAGTCCTGCGCCGAAAGTGTGCCGCTGACGCCGTTGCCAAAGTCAGCCGTGTAGGTGAACTGGTTCACGCCTGTAACCGTGCCGCCGCCGCCGACGAGACCGTCATAGACGTTGCCAGGATAGTTGGTCCAGGGAGCGCTGAACTGCGAGACGGCTTTACCCATCGTGAAGCCAGCGAACTGGATGAAGGCGTAATAGACGCCAACCGTACCACCGGCCACCGCGCCTGCGTTGGCGTTGTTCGGCGCGGAAACTGCACCGATCGGCGAGTAAACAGTCGATCCGTTTCCTTGACCGGCGAAGCTGTCTGTCGTCCAGGTAAACGTCGCATCGAAGAAAGTGCGGACCACGCCATATTCGGTCGCGGTGCGGGTATCGATGTTGAGGTCTTCGCGCGAACGCCAGGTGTAACCATTGGTGAACCGGTTTTTCGCGCCGCCGGGACCCGACGTGTTACCAGTGTCGTCCGTGTTCGTGTTGACCGCCACGTCAGCACGCAAGTAACCACCCAGCTTGATGCAGGTGTCGGTACCCGGAATGTAGTAGAAACCGGCACCATACAGCGAGCAGACCTTCACGTACTCGACCGCTTTGGCCTTGAGCGGAAGATCAGCTGCCTGTGCCCCACTCATGGCGAGCAGACCCGCCGCCGAGCCGAGCATAAGGCTCTTAATAATCCTCATGTTAACCTCCAGTTGTGGGAAGGTTCCGGCTCCGTCAGGTGCGAACACCCAAGGGTTGGTCCCCTGATCCCTTGAAAACCGCTCTGTCATTCGCGTCTTCGGACACACCCGCGTGACGCGAGGGACAAAAGCGAACCACCTAACGGGACGATCTGGCCCCCAGTCGCCTCATGAACTATGCATGGTGAAATTACGTAATCAAAATAGTTTATTGAGTAAGCTAATTGTTTGCAGGTGCGGTGTGTCTAGCGCGCAACACTCTGTTTTGACCTTTTTAGAGCCAAAAAAGCGCGTCACATGCTTGATCTTGTTATCTGATTTTTTCAATTGCGCCCTACCGCGAACCGATCGATATTGAGGCGTGGGAGCTGGCCTCAATAAGGGAGCGAGTTCAGTGGACTTGGCGAAACGGGCTGATCCGAGCGACGCGGCAAAGAATCAGGAGGTCATCAAGCGCTTCACTTGGGAAGTAGCTTCGATCAACGTCTACCTGCAGGAGCTCCGCTACTTCTGGGCGAAGGCTCTGGGAATAAGCGGTCCACAGTGGATGATCCTGACGGCGTTGGCAGACCTCGATCAGGGCGAAGGCGTTCCGGTGAAAGTCGTATCAAAGATGCTTCACGTCGACCCATCCTTCGTCACAACGCAGTCGAAGCTGCTGGAGAAGAAAGGGTTCATGCGCCGAAAGACCTCTGTGGATGATGCCAGAATCGTGCAGATGTCCTTGACAGACAAGGCATACAAGCAGATGGCGAACCTGGCCTCCCAGCAGGAAACCCTGAGCGACTTCATCTTTGCGGATTTTAGGGATCGAGAACTCGCAGCCTTCACCGCCAAACTCACATCCCTGAAGAACCGCCTTGAGAAAGCCTGCTTGAAAGTCGCGATCGATCTCTGAGCCTCCTCGCCCGGATTGAAGGCAATCGGATCGGCTAGTCAAAAACAAAGCTCCATTGATGGAGCCTCGTCTCGAATGCCTGCATAAACCCGTCCAGCTCCGAAGGGCCACTCTGCTTGCGACCTCAGTTCGATCCCAGGGGGTGGACCCATTGGCCCGACAATGAAGATCTTTCGACCGAACTGATGAGGCTCCTTGGAGCAGCTCAAGAAGGTGGCTCGACGGTTTCTGAATGCTTCCTCACCGCGAACCGGATCCATCCAAATGACGAGCAGTCCTGGTTTCAGGAATGGAAGAAGACTGGCGATGTCAGCGCCGAACGCGCCGACCGGGCCATCGCACGCGGCAATCTGCTGACGGCGCAAAGCAACTGGCTGCGTGCGACGAATTACTACAACGCGGCCATGTTCCCATTTGATTGCGCAGACAAGCGACGGCAAACCGTGCTCGCCAGCATGCGGGCATGCGCGCGAAGCTACCTCAAGCACCGTAAGCCCGCCGGCGCGGCCGTCGAGATTCCCTGGCTTGAGGGATACCCATTGGAAGGCTATTTCCTGCCCCCTCCGAACGCGTCATCCGAAACGCCGGTCGTCATTTGCATCGGCGAACCGGGCCATCGCAAGGAAGAGTATCTCTACAAGATTGCGCGGTACGCGGCCGATCGCGGCATGGCCCTGCTCGCGGTAGATCTACTGGGATCCGGCAGCGGCGCGCTATTCGAGAAGCTGGTCGGTCGGCCGGATATGGAAACCGCGATTGGCCATGTCATGGATTACCTCGCGACCAGGAACGATGTCGATAAAGCCCGAATAGCGATTCTCGGAAGCAGTTCGGGCTCGTTCGTCGCACGGGGAATTGCTCTCGATGATCGCTTCGCGGCTGCGGTTTGCGATGGGGGCATCTGGGATCTGCACGAGCGAGAGTTCTTTGCAAAGCGCGGCAAGACCAGTGAGGGCCATCTCCTCTCCGCCGGGCTCGAAGTTGGCCGAGTCAGCCGCAGCATAAAGTGTCCGGTGTTGATCACCATCGGCGAGCATGGCTGGCTCGAGGCAGGCCACGTCAGCGGCCTGTTTGGCCAGATCAAGTCGGATCAGCGCGACGCTACGCTGAAAATATTCCGCGGGGCCGATACGGCTGCGTCGCAGGATCACATCGACAACCCGACGCTTGCGAACGAATTCATTTTTGACTGGATTGCCGACCGGCTGCGCATCGATGACGCCCCGCGAACGTCGCTTCTGAGGCGGTGGGAAGCCGTGCTGGCCGATTGCTGAGGCGCGTTGCTCCGGGGCTCACGACTCAAACGCGAGCACCCGCCCCTAAGAGAATTTGCGTCCCAATGTGATCTCGTTAACATGCGGCGGCAGCCGGCACAGCTACCAAGCTGTAGGCCCTCATTTAGGGCCGCCCAATATCGGCAGCGATTTTTGTTGGGAGAATTTTGCGATGCGGTCCGTTTTGCACCTCGTTGTGTTTTCAATATTCATGATGACGGCGTTCGTCCCGGCAAAGCCGATGCTCGCGCAAAAGCTGGTCGATCCGAGCGTCGTCGCGCCCGAATTCCGCGAAGCGGCCGAAAAGCGGCGCGCGGAACAGGTCAAGATGATACGATGCCAGCGCAAGGCCGAGGAGGCAAAGGTGCTGCCGAGGGACCGCACCACGCATATCAATCACTGTCTCCAGACTGAGACCGATAAGTAATTTCGATCGCGCACGAGCCCTGCTTGGCTCAGCGTTACGTCCCGGTGCACCGAATAGAGGGCTAGGACAACGATCGAACCTGCCAAAACCGGAGCAAGCGGCGCGCATTCTCAATCGTCAGCGCCGAGAATTGTGCTTTTGCCCTGGCGATCTCGCGTGGCCCCATTGACCCGGTCGCAAACCGGCTCTCCAGCACGGCGTGGACAGTCTCCCAGCCAAGCTCTGCTGCCTTGCAGGGGATCAAGGCGCCGTCGTCGCGAAGGCTTTGCATC
>JAICIT010000134.1 GCA_025960445.1 Bradyrhizobium sp.
CTGAAAGTGGTGGGCGCGTTCGTGCCGCTGCGCGTCTCGCTGCAGCAGGAATTGGAAGGGCTGGACATTTCGCAGCACGGTGAAGCCCTGCAGTAGGTACCCCGATTTCGACAGTTCGTCCTGCCCACGCGATCAGCAGACCGCGATCGGGGGTTTGCCATGCCCGCCTTTTAGGCAGGCGTGGCTAGGCTTTGAGCGTGGCCCAACAGCGCAACCGGGCATTGCCGGCGCAAACCTCGAAAAGGCCCGCGTTAGTAGTCTGTTAGGGAACCGGCGCGATCTGGCACGGCATTTGATTCTACATGGGTCGGCTGTGCCCGCGTTGTGACTCTCTCCGCGTGGTGAACCTCAGTCGAGAACGCCCGGTCGCATCTCGACCGGGCCCAAGCGGGGATAAGACCCATGAAAATTGTTATGGCGATCATCAAGCCATTCAAGCTCGAGGAAGTCCGCGACGCCCTGACCGCCATCGGCGTTCATGGTCTCACGGTGACGGAAGTCAAAGGCTATGGCCGACAGAAGGGCCACACGGAAATTTATCGCGGTGCTGAATACGCCGTGAGTTTCCTGCCCAAGATCAAGATCGAGGTCGCTGTCGGCTCCGACCAGCTCGACAAGACCATCGAGGCCATCACGTCGGCCGCAAAAACCGGGCAAATCGGCGACGGCAAGATCTTCGTCATCAACCTCGACCATGCGGTTCGCATCCGCACGGGAGAGGCCGATGCCGCGGCACTCTGATTTCGCGCTCAACCCTATTCACTCAGGAGCAAAACAAATGACGTTCAAACGTCCCTATAGCGCGGGATTGGCTGTGTTTGCAGCCGGCATGTTCGCCGCTAGCGCCGCTTACGCCGAGCCAACCGTTAACAAAGGCGACAACGCCTGGATGCTGACATCGACGGTGCTGGTATTGCTGATGACGATCCCCGGCCTTGCGCTGTTCTACGGCGGCCTGGTTCGCTCGAAGAACATGCTCTCGGTGCTGGCGCAGGTGTTCTACACCGTCTGCATCGTCACGATCCTGTGGGCGCTGTACGGTTACAGCCTGGCCTTCACCGGCGGGTCCGATTTCATCGGCGGCTTCTCCAAAGCGTTCCTGATGGGCGTGACGACCGACTCCAAGGCCGCCACGTTCAGCGTCGATGCCAACATCTCGGAGCTCGTATATGTCTGCTTCCAGATGACGTTCGCGGCGATCACGCCCGCCCTCATCGTCGGCGCCTTTGCCGAACGCATGAAGTTCGCGGCTGTCGCGCTGTTCATTCCGCTCTGGGTGACGCTGATCTATTTCCCGATCGCGCACATGGTCTGGTACTGGGCCGGACCGGACGCCATCTCGGACGCGGTCAAAGCGCTTGCCGCGGCGGGTGATGCCGCTGCGAAGGCTGCGGCGCAGGCCAAGCTCGATGAAGTCAATGCCGACGCCGGCTGGGTCTTCAAGAAGGGTGCGATCGACTTTGCAGGCGGTACGGTGGTGCACATCAACGCCGGAATTGCCGGCCTAGTCGGCGCGTTGCTGATCGGCAAACGGACCGGCTATGGCAAAGAGTTGATGGCTCCGCACTCGCTGACCATGACGATGATCGGGGCTTCGCTGCTCTGGGTCGGCTGGTTCGGCTTCAACGCCGGCTCCAATCTCGAAGCCAATGGCGGCGCGGCGCTCGCGATGACCAACTCGTTTGTCGCAACGGCGGCGGCGGCGCTGTCGTGGATGTTCGCCGAATGGATCATCAAGGGGCATCCTTCGTTGCTCGGCGCCTTGTCAGGCGCGGTGGCGGGACTGGTCGCGGTGACACCCGCGGCCGGCTATTCCGGACCGATGGGTGCCATTGTGCTCGGTCTCATCGTCGGGGTGGTTTGCCTGTTCTTCTGCACGGTGATCAAAAACGCCCTGCGATATGACGACTCGCTGGACGTGTTCGGCGTCCATTGCATCGGCGGCATCGTCGGCGCGCTCGGCACCGGCATCCTGGTGAACCCGGCGCTCGGCGGCGCCGGGATCATGGACTACACGACGGGCAAGATCGCCGATTACGACTTCACCGCGCAGATGATTTCCCAGATCTGGGGCGTCTGCACCACGTTGGTGTGGTCGGGCATCGGGTCGGCAATTCTCTACAAGGTCGTCGACGTCATCGTCGGCCTGCGTGCCAACGTCGAGACCGAACGCGAAGGCCTCGACATCACCGAGCACACCGAGCGCGCCTACAATATGTGAGTTCTCACGAGAGGGCACGATTTCACGGGATCGCGCCGGAATCAACGGTTTGGGCACATACCCGGCAATGCCCGGACCGTCGAGGGGCTCCAGCGCAAGCTGGGGCCCCTTTGGTGCTCGCAGTGCTTGCAACAGACCGCACTTGAAAGCGGGCCGCGATGCTGTCATTAGCCCCTCGGCCGTGGAGCAGCGATGACGCAGACCCCCCTTCATTTCGTTTTCACTGCCTCAGGCGCCGGTTGCCTGGTCCAGGCAATAGCAAAAGCTGGCCGGCACGATCAGGTCATAGCTTCTTTCGATGACATGAGCTTCGGACCGATCAATCCTGCCGAGCGTTCGCTGCGCGCGAAGTGGGTCGAGAATGAACTCGGTCGCGCCGATTGGGAGAGCTGCACCGATGACTCAGCACGAGTATGGGACGAAGGGCGTTTTCCCAACGGTCGAAAGGTCGCATGGCTGACCCGGCATTCGGCGAGAGAATATGCCGGCTTTTTGGAGTGGTTGTGGCGGCTCGGCGACGAGCGGTGCGACCTGGTCGATCTGACCGACGTCACGATTTCATACGATCCGGAGGACGGCCCGCCGCGTCAGCGGCTAGCATATGGTCTCGGGATGCTTGCTCCCGAGACCATATGCGAACAAAAGCTCTGGGATCTGGCCGAGCCACTGGACGCGACAGCGCGGGCGCAACATCTGGATCTCTGGCGACAGCTCCGTTCTGAAAACGCGCCGCTCCGCGTTATTGAAGGCCGCAAGCTTGTGTCGGCGCCGATGTCGTTTTTCGATTCGTTGTTGATTTCCTTTGCGACGAATAATTGGCAGAGAGTCGCAAGGATTGTCGGACAGTCATTGGGTTCTGGAATGGATGATTCCCTTCCAGTTGACGATTTGCTTCTAAGGGCTCGCATCAGCGCCATGGTCGAAAGCGGTCGCCTCGAAATTCGGGGCCGATCGGCACACGACATCTTTGACAGCGAGGTGCGGCTTTCTCAGCCAGGTGCGGCGTCCCAAGGCGAGGCGCCACTCCTTGATTGAACGTAGTGTTGATGGAAGCCACCAGACCGCGAAAAACTCCGCTGGCTCCATTGGTTAATCGCGTCTTAACCTCGCCGTATCTATGGTGGCTTGATCCGTTTCCAGCTGGTCTCATCCTGCGATCGGCTGCCCAACAGTGCTGGCGCTAAAGTATGGCAATGACCGCTTCATCCCGCGCGCCGCTAGACGCCGGTACCCAGCAAAGCGAGCGCTCGCCATTCGCCCGGCTGACCGAACTGCTGGCCCCGTATAAACCGGCTAAGCCATTGATTACGCTTTCGTTGGGCGAACCACAGCACCCGGTGCCGGCCTTTGTCGGGCCAGTGCTAGCCAACCACATCGCCGAGTTCGGCCGCTATCCGATCGCCAAGGGCATCGAGCCGTTCCGGCGGGCGGCGGCAAACTGGCTGTCCACGCGGTTTCAATTGCCACGGCCGATCGATCCCGAAAGCGAGCTTCTGGTGTTGAACGGCAGCCGGGAGGGGCTGTTTTTTGCGGCGCTGACCGCGGCGCGTTATGTCGGCGAGCGCAAGGGCAGGCCTGCGATCCTGATTCCTAATCCATTTTACCCCGCTTACGCCGCTGGAGCGCGCGCCGCAGGCTGCGAGGCGATTTATCTGCCGACCACGCTCGCCAATGGATTTCTTCCCGATCTGGAGGCGCTCGATCACGCCACGCTCGCAAGAACGGTTGCAATCTACATTGCCTCGCCAGCCAATCCGCAAGGCGCGGTGGCCTCGCGCGATTATTTCAGGCGCTTGAAGCAACTCGCGGACCGCTTCGGATTCCTGATCTTGAGCGACGAGTGCTATTCGGAGATTTACACCAGGGAAGCTCCAGGCAGCATGCTGGAATGCGCTGGGCCGGATTTTACCAACGCGATCGCTTTCCAGTCGCTGTCGAAGCGCTCCAATCTGCCGGGAATGCGATTAGGTTTTGCCGCCGGGGACAAGAAATTTCTCTCGATGTTTCACGAGCTGCGCAACGTTGCGGCCCCACAAGTGCCGGTGCCGCTGCAGCATGTCGCGGTTGCGGCCTATAGCGATGAGGCGCATGTCGAGGAGAACCGGCGGCTGTATCGAATCAAGTTCGATCTCGCCGACCAGATACTCGGCAATCGCTACGGCTACCGACGGCCCGCCGGCGGATTCTGCATCTGGCTGAATGTGTCGGAACGCGGCGGCGACGAGGCGGCAACCGTGAAGCTATACCGGGACGGGGGCGTGCGCGTCGTGCCTGGGAGCTATCTGGCGCGGCCCCAACTCGATGGCAGCAATCCCGGCGCCGGTTACATCCGCTTAGCACTGGTATCGGACAGCGAAACAACGGCCGAGGCTCTGCATCGGCTGGTCGAAATTCTGGATTAGTCGCAAAGCCCATGAGCATGCCAGCGATCGAACGTGTCATTCCACTGGTCGGCCATTTGCCTGCCTCGATACGCGAGGCGCTGGCGCGACGTTTGCGCGAACTCGCTGGATTGGGCCTGGTGGCCCTATCCGGGGTCGCGGCGGCGGCGCTGATGACCTGGTCCGTGCAAGACCCCAGCCTCAGCCATGCGACCTCGCGGCCGATCCGCAATGTGGTCGGCCATCCCGGCGCGATCAGCGCCGATCTTTTGATGCAGATTCTCGGACTTGGCTCGATCATGCTGATCCTGCCGGTCGCGGTGTGGGGGTGGCGCATGCTGATCCACCGTCCGTTCGACCGCCACGCATTGCGGATCGCGTGCTGGATCCTGTGCACAATGATCTGGGCGGGATTCGCGAGCTGCTGGCCGCACGGCGGCGCGTGGCCGCTTCCCACCGGACTTGGAGGGGTTGTCGGCGATGCGCTGGTGCGCGCCCCCGCTGTGGTGTTCGGGCCGCCTGGCTTCGTCTATCGCCTGGTGCTCGGGATTCTCCTTCTCACCGCGGGCGTTGGGACATTCCTGATCGCGAGCGGGATCGGATCGCGCCCGCCAGAACAGCAATCTCCAGGGATCGCGGACGATGATTCGCCGCTGCAGGAAGAAGATGAGGACGGCTCTGTATCGCTGGGATGGGCATTCCATGCCGCAATGAGCGCAAAGGCACGGCTGTGGCGGCTGTTGACCGTGGCATATGCAAAGCTGGTGGCAAGCGCGCCTCCGGAACGCGTCGCAATGTTTGAGCGGCAGGAACCAACACTTGGCGGCCGCGCGACGCGGCCACAAGTCGAGGATCACTACGAGGAAGAGGAAGAGGACGAAGAGGAAGAGGAAGCGCCTGCCCGTGCGCCGCGCAAGAAGCCCACCCCGCGCCCCACGTCGCGCAAATCCTCGTTCGAGCTGCCGCCGGTTTCGGTGCTGTCGGCGCCGAGGGCGTCCGACCGTCAGCCGCTCAGCAAGTCCGAGCTCGATTCCAACTCTCGCGCGCTCGAAGGTGTCCTCGGGGACTTCGGTGTGCGCGGCGAGATCGTGAAAGCCCATCCCGGACCAGTGGTGACACTATACGAGCTGGAGCCGGCACCCGGGATCAAATCGTCGCGCGTCATCGGCCTCGCCGATGACATCGCGCGTTCGATGAGCGCACTCTCGGCGCGTGTGGCGGTGGTGCCCGGCCGCAATGCGATCGGCATCGAACTGCCAAATCCGCATCGCGAAAAAGTTTACCTGCGCGAATTGCTGGCCGTGAAAGATTATAACGAGACGGTCGCGAAGCTTCCGCTGTGCCTCGGCAAGAACATCGGCGGCGATTCCATTATCGTCGATCTCGCGCGCATGCCGCATTTGCTGATTGCCGGAACCACCGGCTCCGGCAAATCGGTGGCCATCAACACCATGATCCTGAGCCTGTTGTATCGGCTTCGACCCGATCAATGTCGCTTGATCATGGTCGATCCCAAAATGCTCGAACTCTCCGTCTATGACGGCATTCCGCATTTGCTGACGCCTGTGGTGACCGATCCGAAAAAGGCGGTGGTCGCGCTGAAGTGGGCGGTGCGCGAAATGGAAGAGCGCTACAAGAGAATGTCCAAGCTCGGGGTTCGCAATATCGATGGCTACAATGCGCGCCTGCTGGAAGCCAAATCAAAGGGCGAGGAACTGACCCGCACGGTTCACACCGGCTTTGACAAGGAAACCGGTAAAGCGATCTACGAAGAAGAAAAACTCGATCTCGACCCGCTGCCCTTTATCGTCATCATCGTCGACGAGATGGCCGACCTGATGATGGTCGCCGGCAAGGATATTGAGGGCGCGGTGCAGCGGCTGGCGCAGATGGCGCGCGCCGCGGGCCTGCACGTCGTCCTCGCTACCCAGCGCCCGTCGGTCGATGTCATCACCGGCACCATCAAGGCAAACTTCCCGACCCGCATCTCGTTTCAGGTCACATCCAAGATCGACAGCCGCACCATCCTCGGCGAAATGGGAGCCGAGCAGCTGCTAGGGCAGGGCGACATGCTCTACATGGCGGGTGGCGGGCGCATCAGCCGCGTGCACGGACCTTTCGTCTCGGACGAAGAGGTCGAGAAAGTCGTGCGGCATCTCAAAACGCAGGGCCAGCCGGAATATCTCGAAGCGGTCACGGCGGAAGAACCCAGCGACGAAGACGGCGGCGCCCTGTTTGATTCCACAGGCATGGGCAGCGATGGTGGTGGCGACCTGTTCACGCAGGCGGTCGCGATCGTCAAGCGCGATCGCAAAGCTTCCACCAGCTACATTCAGCGCCGGCTGCAGATCGGATATAATCGCGC
>JAICIT010000135.1 GCA_025960445.1 Bradyrhizobium sp.
CCATGCCATGTGTGAGGACCGCTCCGCGCGCGGTCAGCGCCGTGATGGCCGCATCGCTACGCCCGACGCCGCTGCCGCCGATAGTGATCAGCAGGTCGCATGCACCGGTATCAACAACCCCTTCGATGCTCGTCGCGCCGCGTCCCGCTGCTTCGACGTTGGAGACATGAGCCCCGGCCGCGCGCGCAGTGTCCGCAATCAGGCGGGCTGTAATCGGCTCGCCCGAGCCCGGCGGAATATTGACAAGGCACAGCCGGGGCCGTCGCACGCTCAGCTTCTCCAACCCCGCGGTGCGCGCGATCAACAGATCGAGCGGGCGTATCCGCTGCCCCGCGGCAATGACGGCGCTTGTGCCATCGATGTCACCACCGGCGCGACGAACGCCCTGCCCCGGTGTCGCTTCGCCCAAGGCTTGAACCAGCGGACTCGTTTGGTCCAGCAAATCGGCATCGAGAACGCAGTCGCAGCCCGCCGGCAACGGATCGCCGGCTTCGACCCAGACCAGCGACATCGGCAGCGGCAACGGCGAATAGGAGGACGCGCCGACCAGATCGGTGGCGCGCAACGCCCAGCCATCGCTCTCCGCCGTATCGCGCGGCGGGTGCGGCTTGAGCGGCCGCATATCGGCAGCAACGCAGCCCAATGCTTCCGCAAGCGGAATCTCGATCGGCGCGACCGGCTTGAGCCCCTGCAGCAAAGCTCGGAGCGCTGCATCGAGCGTAGTTAGGGACGCCGGCAGGCGCTGGGTTTGGATCATCTAGCGATGATGGGCCAAGGCATGATTCGTAATCTGGCTCAGGACCCCTTCTTCTCCGCGTCAGGAAAGAACAACTGCTGGCCATCGATCTTGTAGCCCGCAATCGAGGCCTGACCTTCGGGCGAGATGATCCAGTCGATGAAGGCCTGCCCAAGTTGCTGCTTCACGGTGGGATGTTTCGCGGGGTTCACCAGCATGACGCCATATTGATTGAACAACCGCTTGTCGCCCTGGACGACGATATCGAGATCGCCGCGGTTCCTGAACGATAACCAGGTGCCGCGGTCGGACAGCACGTATCCGTTCATGGCAGCAGCGGTATTGAGCGCAGCGCCCATGCCCTGCCCGATCTCGCGATACCAAGGTCCTTTGCTGGCGCCGATGTCGACACCGGCCTGTCTCCACAGCGCGAGTTCGGCGGAATGCGTCCCTGACCTGTCGCCGCGCGATACGAACGGCGCGCCTTTCGCCTGAATCGTTTTCAGCGCGGTCTCGATGTCCTTGCCTTTGACGCCGGCGGGATCGCTCTTCGGGCCGATCAGCACAAAATCGTTGTACATCACGTCGAAGCGCTTCACACCGAAGCCTTCTGCGAGGAATTTTTCCTCCTGCGCTTTGGCATGCACAAACACCACATCGGCGTCACCGCGCCTTGCGGTATCAAGCGCCTGTCCGGTGCCTTGCGCGATCACCTTTACCTCGATCCCGGTTTTGGCCTTGAAGATCGGCAGCAGATAGCCGAACAGCCCGGAGTCCTGGGTTGACGTGGTCGAGGCCACCACGATCGAGCGCTCCTCAGCGGAGGCAACACTGACCAGGGCGGTTATCGAAAACGCCAATGCAAGCGACGCAAAACGGAAAGACATGAGTACTCCCTCTCTAAATCAGATGACGAGATCGCCGCGGACGAAGGCGGCGGCCTCCTCAGTCGTGGGATGATCGAGAAAATCGCCGGCTTTGCCCTGCTCGCATATGGCGCCGCGAACCATGAAGATGACGTGGCTGGCAAGCCGGCGCACCTGTCCGAGATCGTGCGAGGCCATCACGATCTTGATGCCGGACTCTGCCGCGCTTTGCACGATCTCCTCCACGCTACGCGTCGCTGCCGGATCGAGATTGGCGGTCGGCTCGTCGAGAAGAAGAATCTGGGGATCGCGAGCCAAGGCGCGCGCCAGCGCTAGTCGCTGCTGTTCGCCGCCCGAAAGCCGACGCGCCGGTCGCTGCGCCAGATCGGAAAGCCCGACCCGCTCCAGCAACGCACCAACGCGCTCCGCCCTTTCGCTGCGAGGAATACCCGCCAGCGCCAACGCATAGGCGATATTGGCTGCAGTTGTCCTACGCAGCATCACCGGACGCTGAAACAGGATTGCACGACGCGCCATTGGACTATCGGCGCGGCCACCCCACGTGATGTGTCCCGCCGTTGGCCTATCCAGTCCCATGCAGAGCCGCAGCAGCCTGGTCTTGCCGGCCCCGTTCGGTCCAACGATCAAGGTCGGCGCACCCGATGCAATGGTCAGGTTCAACCGGTCGAGAATCGTGATCGAGCCTGCGCGCAGCGACACGCCATCAAGGACGAGGGGAAGATCGCTGACAGGCGCGCGCATCTTCAACCCACCTGCCGTTCGGACCATATCCGCGTACCCCAGGCCGCGGCGTTGATCGCGATAACGATGGTGACAAGAATCAGTCCCAGCCCCAACGCCAACGGCAGATTCCCTTTGGAGGTTTCAAGCGCTACCGCCGTTGTCATGGTGCGGGTGAAGCCATCGATATTGCCGCCGACGATCATGACCGCGCCGACCTCGGCGGCAGCGCGGCCAAAGCCGGCGAGCAACGCCGTGACCAGGCTGAAACGCGCATCCCACAGCAATGTTGCCATCCGACCCGCCGGACCCACATCCATCGCAGTGAGCTCGTCGCGGTATTCCACCCAGAGATCCTCGACCGTCTGGCGCGTCGGCGCCGCGATGATCGGCACGATCAGGATGGTTTGCGCGATCACCATCGCTGTCGGAGTGAACAGGATGCCGAATGTCCCGAGCGGTCCGGATCGCGACAGCAATAGATAGACTGCCAGTCCCACCACGACCGGGGGCAGACCCATCAAAGAATTCAGCAATACGACCAGCAGAGAGCGCCCTCGAAATCGGCTCAAGCCAAGCAGCGCTCCGAGCGGCATGCCAATCACCGCAGCCAGCACGACCGCCGACAGGCTGACCGCAAGCGACAGCTTCACGATCGCAAACAGAGCTGCGTCGCCGTCCAGGATCAGTTGCAAGGCGCTGAACTCGTCGGACATGGCTTTCCTCTGCCACCTTTGTCGACAACAATTACATTTATTGTCAATTGGTTGGAAGCAAGTTCGGAACTCGACGCGGTTAATCGCACAGCTCACCCGAGGCAGAATCGACGCCGACTTTGGGTTGATTGCCACGGCGAGAACCGCTGGGCTAAGCTTCCCGCAATAACAGTGGCAATAGCCCCTGATAAGACCGGGAGGACGTCCGTGATTTCAGCCACCAGAATATCCATGCTCGCGGCAATCCTCACCGCCGCGTCGTATGCCGCGCCGGCCGTGGCGCAGGTCTCGGACGATGTCGTCAAGATCGGCGTCCTCACAGACATGAACGGGCCGGCTTCCACCCCCACTGGCCAAGGCTCGGTCACCGCGGCCCAAATGGCGGTGGACGATTTCGGCGGCAAGGTGCTGGGCAAGCCCGTCAGCGTGATCGTCGGCGATCATCAGATCAAGCCGGACATCGGCGCCGCCATCGCGCGCCGCTGGTACGACACCGAACAGGTCGACCTGATTGTGGACGTGCCGGTTTCTGCCGTCGGCCTGGCGGTGCAGAACATCGCCAATGAGAAGAAGAAGCTGTTCATCACCCATTCGACCGGAGCCGCGGATTTCCACGGCAAGTTCTGCTCGCCCTACGCCATCCAGTGGGTGTTCGACACGCATGCGCTTGCCGTCGGCACCGCGCAGGAAGTGGTCAAGCGCGGCGGCGACACCTGGTTTTTCATCACCGACGATTACGCGTTCGGGCATTCGCTGGAACGAGACGCTTCGGCGGTGATCGTAAAGAACGGCGGCAAGGTGCTCGGCTCGGTTCGGCCGCCCTTTGCCACGCCCGATTTGTCCTCTTTCATTCTCCAGGCCCAGGCGTCCAAGGCGAAGATCATCGGCATCGCCGCAGGGCCGCCCAACAACACCAACGAGATCAAGACCGCCGGCGAATTCGGCATCTTCAAAGGCGGCCAGCAGATGGCCGGGCTGCTCGTGCTGATCACGGACATTCATTCGCTTGGCTTGCCCGCCGCCCAAGGCCTGTTGCTGACCACTTCTTTCTACTGGGACATGGACGACAAGACGCGCGAATGGTCGAAGCGCTACTTCGCCAAGATGAACCGGATGCCGACGATGTGGCAGGCCGGCGTCTATTCGTCCGTCATGCATTACCTGGAAGCTGTCAGGGATAGCGGAACCGACGAGCCGCTCAAAGTCGCGGCGAAGATGCGCGAAAAGCCGATCGAGGATTTCTTTTCCCGCCACGGCAAGCTGCGCGAAGACAATCTCATGGTTCACGACCTCGTGCTGGTGCAGGTCAAGAGCCCGGAGGAGTCCAAATATCCGTGGGACTATTACAAGATCCTGACGCACATTTCAGGCGCGGATGCATTCGGGCCTCCAGACCCGGCCTGCTCGTTGGTGAAGAAGTAAAGCCGACAGGTATACGTTGCGCCGTTTCGGTAAATCCGGGACGGCGCATGAACTACTTGGCCATGCCGATCTCGCGGAAATAGCGCAGCACGCCCGGATGAATCAGCGCGGGATCGGGCGCGGCCGCGAGCGTATTGACCGCCGTGGTTTCGCAGGCCTGTGCAAGCTTCTTGCAGAACGCGTCCTCGATTCCGTGCAGCGTGCGCGCGAGGTGATAGGCGACGTCATCCGGCAAGTTCTCACGGGCGAGGATGAAGCTCCAGGAGCCGACCGAATTGATCGGCGCGTTCTGGTTCGGATAGCTCCCCGCTGGCACCGTCAGGGGCTTTAAAAAATTATGCTTGGCCCTGATCCGCGCGATCTCTTCCGCATCCGGCGCGATAAAGCGCGCACCCGCGGAGCTGCCCGCCACAGTATTGAAACCGGGCCAGCCGATGCCGGCGCCCCAGAGCGCGGCAACCTTTCCATCGAGTACCATGGCCGGACCGTCGCCCGCGCGGTCGAGATAGACTGACTGGAAATCCTCGTCCTGCTTCAACCCGAGACCGTCCAGCATATAGCGCGACAGGATCGGAAGACCGGAGCCGCGCGCGCCGAACGCAATCGGCTTACCGACGAGATCGCGGATGGCTTTGTAGGGGCTGTCCGCGCGCACGACGAACATTCCCGGGCTCGAATACATCGCCGTCAGGATTTTCAGGTGGGTCGCCGGCCTCCCAATTCCCATGAAAGCCTCATAGGAAGGTTCGCCCGCGACCAGCGCGATATCCAACTCTCCCTTCTCGAGCAGCGGAATGTTTTCGTTGCTGCCCTTGGTGTTGCGCGGCTCGATCGAAAGCGATGCATCGCTCTCGTTCATCGCCTGTGCAAATGCGTTTCCGTATAGCGGGAAGCCGCCGCCCGGCGTCGCAGTCCCGAGACTAATCGTGGTCTTTTGAATGACCTTGCCTCCCTCTTGAGCCGCAGCGCTGCCGGCGAGCAGCAGGACGCCCGCGCATATGGCTGAAGCAAACTTCATGAACTGACCTCGCGTTTCGTTGTTTCGAGAATTCGGTCGAGTGAATTCACGGGACTGATCGCGAACACGCTGGCGATTTCACATCTTTCTTCATGTTCAAACAAGCGCAATTTCCGGCCGCTCTTCTTATCCCTCCCACTTTGTGGGGTCGATTATCCACCACTCCACGTCGTCCCTGCGGAAGCAAGGGACCCATACTCCGCGGCGCTGGTTTTGACCAAGGCTGTTCAACCATTTCGACCAACCACTAAGCCCTGTGGTTATGGGTCCCCGCTTTCGCGAGGACGACGCAAGGAGCGGCACACCTCCGCGATCTCGCGGCTCGCCCCTTCTGCGTCCATGGCGATCGAAGCTCGCTCTTTCTTATCCCTCCCACTTTTGTGGGGTCGAGACGAGCGAAGCTCGCTCTGGGGTGGCGCGAAGCGCCGGGTGGGGTTGTCGCCTCACCCACCGAAGCAGCCCCCACCCGTCACATCGTTCGCTCCGCTCACGACGTGCCACCCTCCCCGCGAGTGGGAGGGATAGAGACCGCCGATGCGGTTGCGCTTTAAGTGATGACGGCACGGATAACTAGCACACGTTCGCTCCTCGCATTAATGGCGCGGATATTCACACCCACACCTCCGCGATCTCGCCGCGCGAGACGCGCGAGTTGTGCATCGTGTGAAGCGCATCTGAAATTCAGAGGGCGCAGGGAATGCCGGGCGCTCGATGCACCCGCAGCCTCGCATGCAAAATAAAAAACATACGAGTGTAGTCACCACGGTCACGCCGAGATCATCCGGCATTCCCCGCGCAATGGTTTACGACTTATATCGCGCTCTCTCCGGTGATCGGGCTTTGTTGTCACCGTCATCAGCGGGATACTTCCCGCTCATTTGACGCCAGCGTCGAGGCGTCAAGACCACACGACTTCGCCGTCCACTTTCGCACGTTTCGTCAAGCGCGCTATTAGCGTCCATCGCATCCCGTCCCGCGTTCGTGACGATCGCGAGCCGCCCCTGTGTGGGACAGGACCCGATCGCTCTATGCCTGCGTCTAGTAACTCGTCAAGCGTTATTTCGGAAAATCAGAAAGCGATCGCGAAGCGCTATCCCCCGCCCCTCACTCAGGATCGAACCGGGCGAAACCAGCTCAAAGATCGTCATGGGCTGCAGGCCACCCGCCTCCAGGATGCAGTCAACCTGGCCGTTGGGCCAATTTTGCGCGGACCCGGTCCGATCGCCGCGGCTCGGCGCACGGGGAAGTCGGGCCTGACAGGCCGGCATTGCCCGATCGCGATCACCCCTGTAAACGATGCCGGCACCGTTGCCGGCCATCGCGCGCGGCCGCTCGCGGCGGGGCCTGTAGCTCAATGGTTAGAGCCGGCCGCTCATAACGGTCTGGTTGCAGGTTCGAGTCCTGCCGGGCCCACCA
>JAICIT010000136.1 GCA_025960445.1 Bradyrhizobium sp.
CACGAGATCGATCAGGTATTGGCCGACCATGCGCCGCGCCGGATCGATGAAAGCCACCGCCAGTTGCTCAGCGAGATGGCTGCCAAGCGTAACTTCGTCCGCAACAAAGGCCTCGAGATTGTAGCTATCATCATTGGACGCACCGCCGCCCCATTCGGTGTAGGCGGTCGGAGCCGCATCCTGAGCAGTTCGTGCAGCGGCCTCGGCCGGCTCTTCCGAAAATACGTTCTCGAGCGGCGTGTCGAGGGTCTGCTCGATCTCGGCTCGGCTGCCGAGATCGCGAGCGAGCCAGTCCTCCTGGACCGACTCCAATCCGTCAGCCGAGTTCAGTCCTGCTTCGGAACCATCAGCGCCGGCGTCTTCGCCAAAGGAATGCTCGGAGTCGGAAATTTCGCGCTCGGACACCGGCTCGCCCGCGACCGGGGGCTCGGGCCCGTCAACGCGTTCCAGCAGCGGATTCCGCTCCAGTTCCTCCTCGACGAATGCCGACAGGTCGAGATTGGACAACTGCAGCAGCTTGATCGCCTGCATCAACTGCGGCGTCATGACCAGCGACTGCGATTGCCGGAACTCTAATCTCTGCGTCAGCGCCATGGAGGCAAGAGCCGATACCTGAAAGTTGGTCCGATTCTTGCTTAACCCAGTCGAGGGTCGATGTACACGGCTTGACCAGTGCGAAAAATGTGGAGACCTTTTTTCCGGTGCGGTTTAGAGCCGGAATTCTTCGCCAAGGTAAAGGCGGCGTACATCCGGATCGTTAACAATTTCTTCCGGACTGCCCTCGGTCAGAATCTCACCAGCATAGACGATGTAGGCGCGGTCGGTCAGCCCGAGCGTTTCGCGAACATTATGATCCGTGATCAGCACGCCGATGCCGCGGTTGGTGAGATGTCGGACGAGATCCTGAATGTCGCCCACTGCAATCGGATCGATCCCGGCGAACGGCTCGTCGAGCAGCATATAGTTGGGCCGGGTCGCAAGCGCGCGCGCAATCTCGACGCGCCGCCGCTCGCCGCCCGAGAGCGCGATCGACGGCGTCTTGCGTAGCCTGGCGATATTGAATTCATCCAGCAGCGAGTTGAGCTCGGCCTCACGTTTCTTTTTGGAGGGCTCCACGACCTCCAGCACGGCGCGAATATTTTGTTCGACGGTGAGTCCGCGAAAAATCGAAGCTTCCTGCGGCAGGTAACCAATTCCGAGCCTGGCACGCTGGTACATCGGCAGTTTGGTAACGTCATGGCCGTCGAGTTCGATGGCGCCGCGATCCGCCTTGATCAGCCCGGTGATCATATAAAATACGGTCGTCTTGCCTGCGCCGTTCGGCCCGAGCAACCCGACCGCCTCGCCGCGACGGACATAGATACTCACGCCTCGAACGACTTGCCGCGTTCCAAAACTTTTTTCAACGCTATGCACCGCCAGATAGCCGGGCCGTTGCGCCGATCGAAAGCCGGTGGCGGCTCCATTGGCCTTGCGCGGCTTCGGCCGCTCTGCGCCCCGGGGCGGCTGCGGCTTCGGCAAGGGCGCTTCGCGTGCGGTCGGCGGCGCGTCCCGCACCGGGCTGGTCAGTACCCCGCCGATCGTGTCACGGACCGAGGTGATGTCCGCACGCGAGCGCGCAAATCCTGGCGCATTGCGTTTGGCCGGGCGGCGACGGAACATGCCGAGTAAATCCACCATCCTCGCTTCGCTCAGCCTTTCAGGGATGATCTCACAACCCGCCGCGGCGCTTCGATTCGCTCGCGCAACATGAAGCAATGGATGTCGCTTGCCCAGCGAAACACCCTCGATTTCCGTCACCGACTCATTCGGCGCGCGATCGGAAAAGATTGAGCCGTTGGCGAAAGGACATTGCGCTGTTTTAAAGAATTTACAGCGCGATCTGCCGCGCAACCGGATTTGCGTTCCCGATCACAATTGATCGTGCCGTAAATACAGGTGGTTGCCGCGGGCTTCAACCTCGCGGCCTGCATTACTTTGTTAAGCTGCTGATATCACTTCGGCTTATTTGCGGAGCCAAATCCCGGCAACGGCGACCCGGAGGCCGAAGAACCCGACCCGCAGCCCTGCCCGGACTGGATGAACAGGCCTTGAACCTTGCCGCTGTCTGATTCTACCCGCGACACCCCGGTCGTCATGTCCACGAACAGCCGGTCACCGCGCAGCACGTTCTTGCATTGGGTCAGCACGATCCCGCCAAGCATCGTGATTAGGTTGGCCCGGGTGTCGAACACCGCGGTCTCTCCGGTCACGACCTGGTCTTTTTGCGTCACGACCACACTGCCTCTCGCTTCCAGGCGGCGGATCGACGAACTGCCTCCGGGTCCGGGGCTTGCGGACTGCATCGGGGCTGATTTCGCGGCTTTGCCGCTCGAGGCTGGCGACGATGGGGAAGGCGAGTTCGAATCGTAAAACACCACCAGGCTCTTTGACGTCATCGTGGTGTCGCCCTGAACGACCTTTACGTTGCCCGAGAATGTCGCTTCCTTTTTCTTGTCGCGCATTTCAAGCGAGGCTGCCTCGATCTGGATCGGTTGATCGCGATTCTGGGAAAAGCCCTGCATCGCGTTTGGCACTCCACTCATCGTGCTCTGCGCACCTGCATCACCGGTCGCGCCCATGGCAATGGTGAACGCGGCGCCGACCACAGCGCCTACGATCCGGCTGAGAGTGCTGCGTCTGCAATTCATTTCGAGTTGCTCTTGACGGAAGAAGACCTGGTCTTGTCCGAATAGTCTGAAGCGGGTTCGAGGCCCGCGGCAGGGCTGGCGGGCGGGTCGGATGCATTCAGATTGTCGAGATTCATGACGACATTACCCTCGAACGTCACCACCTCGCCGCCTCCGGTGATCCTTAGCTTGTCGGCGGTGAGTGTGCCGTTGAGCAATTTGACGTCGACATGTTCCTCCGAAGTGACAGTGCCCTTTGCCATGTCGACAAATGCCTGTGAGAGTCGCGCTTCGTAGCCGGCGGAGGATTGCAGAAAGATGTCCTTATGCAACTGAAGCAGTTGTTGCTTGGTATCCATCGAGCCGTCGCGGGCATCGAGCGTCACCGTGGTCGTGTGATCAGCCATCAACACTTTGGCCCGCAAAGCCTTCAGATCGACGTGATCGGGCGCCGTCACATCCTGCGTCGCGGTTTTTGCCCACACTTCGTAGGGTCGCTGATCGGGCGTGTACCCGGATAGATGCGGCGACTCCATCGTGATTTTGGTGCCGGAGACCACGAGGTTTCCCATGTCGACCGGCAACTTGGGCAGCAGCATTCGGAACGGATTGAAAATCGACACCGCGATAATGACTGCCAACGCCAGGATCACGGCGCCGGGAACGGCGATACGGAGCAGCCGAACCATCCGGCTGTGGCGCGAGGCAATCGCGAACCGCGCCTCCATGCCGGCCTGATAGGCGGGGTTCCGAACCGAATTCACCGCTGCTCCAAAACAATCGGGGCGCGCATGCCCGACCCCTATTGTAGCCGGTGCAAGCGGATTGTGCAGCCCCGGACCCGCCGTTACGAGTGTGACCGAAACGGGGCGGGCGCGCTCCTACGGTCCGCTCGCTGTCAAGAATGCGAAAAAATGTCTTCGGCTTCCCAGCCCTGCAGATCCAGTTTGGCGCGCGTCGGCAGAAAATCGAAGCACGCTTGCGCGAGTTGGAGCCGGCCCTCGCGCGCCAGCATGGCATCGAGCCGCTCGCGAAGCGCATGCAGATGCAGCACGTCGGATGCGGCATAGGCAAGTTGCGCTTCGCTCAGCGACTGCGAGCCCCAGTCGCTCGATTGCTGCTGCTTCGATAAGTCAATGTTGAGAACTTCGCGCGCCAGATCTTTCAGGCCATGACGATCGGTGTAGGTGCGCGACAGCCGCGATGCGATCTTGGTGCAGTACACCGGGTGCGGCATCACACCGAACGCATTGTACAGCACGGCGATATCGAACCGCGCGAAATGAAAGATCTTCATGATCTTCGGATCGCCCAATAGTGCTTTCAGGTTCGGCGCGTTCGCATGATCTTTCGGGATCTGCACGACATCGGCGCTGCCGTCGCCGTTCGACAACTGCACGACACAGAGCCGGTCGCGGTGTGGCTGCAAGCCCATGGTCTCGGTATCGATCGCCACTGAAGTGGTGTAGCGGCTCAGATCCGGCAAATCGCCTCGATGCAGGCGCACGGTCATCGTCAGAACCTCTTCGAATCGCTGCCGACCAAACTACCGCCCAAACTTCAAACAGGCGAGCAGCCGGTGAACCCTGGTGGGTGATGGGAGGGGCATCCAAGGATAAATGGTGCCCAGGAAAGGACTCGAACCTTCACGGCCGTGAAGCCACTGGCACCTGAAGCCAGCGCGTCTACCAATTCCGCCACCTGGGCCCGGGCGGGTTAGTACGGATCGGTTGCGCGCTTGTCAAATTGGCAAGCTGCGAGGCAAATGCGCTGTACAGCATCAGCATGATGGCGTATCGCGAAACCGCCAAATATCTGCACGACCGATCGAATTTGACCTTAGGAACAGGCGCTATGGCATCGAATCTGGACACGCTCGTCACGGTTTTCGGAGGATCGGGTTTCCTTGGCCGACACGTGGTGCGCGCGCTGGCGAAGCGCGATTATCGTATCCGGGTGGCGGTGCGACGGCCGGAACTGGCCGGGCATTTGCAGCCACTCGGCCGAGTCGGCCAGATCCATGCGGTGCAATGCAATTTGCGTTATCCGGCCTCGGTCGAGGCTGCGATGCGGGGCTCGTATGCGGCCATCAATCTGGTCGGTATTCTGGCGGAGAGCGGCGCCCAAAGTTTCGAGGCGGTTCAAGCCCGCGGTGCGGGTGCGGTGGCCCGCGCGGCTGCGGCGGTCGGCGCCGATATGGTGCATGTTTCCGCTATCGGAGCCGACGAGAAGTCCCCCTCGGGCTATGGGCGCACGAAAGCGGCAGGCGAAAAAGCGGTGCTGTCGGTCACGCCCTCAGCCACCATCTTCCGGCCGTCGGTGGTATTCGGACCCGAGGATCAGTTCACCAATCGCTTCGCAGCGCTGGCACGGGTCTCGCCCGCCTTGCCGCTGATCGGCGGCGGTGTGACGCGAATGCAGCCGGTCTATGTTGGCGATGTCGCCACCGCGGTCGCCGATGCCGTCGACGGAAAGACCAAAGCCGGCGCCACTTACGAACTCGGCGGCCCGGAAGTGCTGACCATGCGCGAGATCATGCAAATCATTCTCGCGACCATTGAACGGCGACGCATGCTGATCTCACTGCCGTTCGGGCTCGCGAAGTTGCAGGCGCTGGTGCTGCAGTTCGCGCCGGGACCACTCAAGCTAACCCCGGACCAAGTCGCGCTGTTGCGCACCGACAATGTCGTATCGGACGCCGCAAAGGCCGGCGGGCTGACGCTGGAAGGCCTGGGAATCGTGCCGGATTCGCTGGAAGCGATCGCTCCGCAATACCTTTGGCGATTCCGCAAGACGGGGCAGTTCGCGAACAGGCGCGCTTAGAACGCGCGCGCGGACACCGACATAATCCGCAGTCGGTCTTAGCGTCCCATCGCCAGCGCGACCAGGCCGAGCGTGCCGACAATGACGCGCCACCACGCAAACAGCACGAAACCATGGCGCGTGACGTATGTCAGGAAGGTCTTGACCACAATCATCGCGGTGATGAATGACACCACAAAGCCGATCGCGATGACGCCGGCGTGATCGAGGCTGATGTCAGCCCGGTTCTTGTAGAATTCATAGACGAACGCACCGACCATGGTTGGGATCGCGAGAAAGAATGAAAACTCTGCTGCCGCGCGTTTGTCGGCGCCCAGCAACATCGCAGCCACGATGCTGGCGCCGGATCGCGAGACGCCGGGAATCATCGCCACACACTGCGCGACACCGATGATCAGATACATCGGTAGTGGAAATTTCGTGGCATCGTATTCATGCGGTTTGTGATCGAGCTGATCAACCCACAGCAGTACGGCGCCGCCCACGATGAGAGAAAAACAAACCACCCACGGATTGAACAGAAGTTCCTTGATGTACTTTCCGGCAATCAGGCCGACGATGACGGCGGGAAGGAACGCAACCAGCACGCCAACGACGAAGCGCCGATCGTCGGAACTGGAGAACGCGCCGAGCGCGATCCGCCACAATCTCCGGAAATAGAGCACAAGGATCGCCAATATCGCGCCGAGCTGAATCAGGATCGTGAAGCTGTTCCAGAAACTGCCCTCGCCGAGATTGAAAAATCGTTCCGCGAGCAACAGGTGTCCGGTCGAAGACACTGGAAGGAACTCGGTAACACCCTCGACGATGCCGAGGATCACCGCCCGCAATGCGTCAGACATCATCACAATGGTCCGTTCTGATCGATCCTGCCCAAAGCCGAATCCTTCTGGCCTATTCGCACCTCTGCGGCAATCGTAAAAAACGCGAAAACACAGGTTGCCTCGTTCGCGCGCTTAGGTAGTTTGGCGCGCTGCTTCGGTGGTTTATGCGTATGCCTGACGTATTAAGGCGGTGATGATTCTTAAGCAGCGCACAATAACAAGGCCTCATGTACACACTGTTTCATCATTCGTTTTGTCCGCTCTCACGCTTTATCCGGCTGGCGCTCGGCGAACACGGGCTCGAATTGCGACTGGTGGAAGAGCGGGTTTGGGAACGACGCAAAACTTTTCTGGCGCTTAATCCGGCAGGCACTACCCCGGTGCTGACAGCGGACGGTCGCTCTGCGATCCCCGGCGCGGGCATCATTGTCGAATATCTCGATGAGGCTCACGGCCGCGAGATGGGAGAGCGCCGGCTGCTGCCAACCAGCATGGGCGAGCGCATCGAGGTGCGCCGGTTGATGGCCTGGTTCAACGAGAAATTCTATCAGGAAGCTTCCAACCCGCTGGTCACCGAGCGAATCTACAAACG
>JAICIT010000137.1 GCA_025960445.1 Bradyrhizobium sp.
CAAGCGCCGTTCCATCACCTTGAAAGTTTCGGACTGCTTCGATCCGACTTCGGCCTCGCAATGATAGACGAACAACCGCGGCAGATAGAGCATGCCGGCCATCCACGCGATGATGGCGATCACATGCAGCGCCTTGATCCACTCGTACATCGCGAAAAACTCTCCGGCTCGCGATCAGCATGCATTGATCCAGAAACTGCCGGAACGCTTGTGCGGCGACAGCGTTATGAAGCTCAGATGCCGATCTGAAGCGCAGACATATCCGCAAGCAGGTCTTTTCTAAACTAATAATTTTAGAATCTTAGGTTTGAGTCTAAGTAGCCGTGAATTAGGCCAACACAAAATTGTCCGGACGTTTCACATCACTTGTTCACATCCTTCAACATATTTTGTCGCTTACCCGCGGATCGCAAAATGTGACTGGCGGCAAATGCTTGCGCTGACTTACAGTCAGCTTATGAAGAGACAAGTCCACACAATCCCACTATCATTGCTGGCGGCGCCCTGGAGTTGTCCGCAGTCGAAGGGCTGTGAAGAAAAGGCCGGGTTGTCCCTGATCTTTGAATCCGTGCTCGATTCGATCGGGTAAGCTCCACAAGCATTCACAGCCTATACAGGGGTTCAGGTGCCTACCTCCGGCAACTATTTCCATCTTCACCTCGTCTCCGATTCGACTGGTGAAACGTTGATCACGGTGGCACGCGCGGTGGCCGCGCAGTACGCCAACGTCACGCCGGTCGAGCACGTTTATCCGTTGGTCCGCAGCCAGAAGCAGCTTGATCGCGTACTCGATGAAATTGAGGAAGCGCCCGGCATCGTACTCTTTACGCTGTTGGAAAAGGATCTGGTTGGCAGGCTCGAAGCCAAATGCCAGGAGATCAACATACCGAGCCTTTCGATTATCGGCCCGGTGATGCAGTTGTTTCAGGCCTATCTTGGCGCAGCGACAACTGGGCGCATCGGCGCGCAGCACACGCTGAACGCGGAATATTTCAAGCGTATCGACGCGCTGAATTACACGATGATACATGACGACGGCCAGCACGTCGAAGGATTGGAGGATGCCGACGTGGTCCTCGTCGGCGTATCCCGCACGTCGAAAACGCCGACATCGATTTATCTCGCCAATCGCGGCATCCGCACCGCAAACGTTCCGTTGGTGCCAGGCATCGCCGTGCCGCATCAGTTGGAAACCCTAAAAAAGCCACTGGTGGTCAGCCTCCACGCGACGCCGGAGCGGCTGATCCAGGTCCGGCAGAATCGCCTGCTGAGCATGGGAGCCGGTCCCGGCAATGACGATTATATCGATCGACAGGCGGTCGCGGATGAGGTGGCGTTTGCGCGACGATTGAGCGCCAGGTTTGAGTGGGCGCAGCTCGACGTCACGCGCCGATCGATCGAAGAGACTGCGGCTGCCGTGCTAAAGCTGTTCACCGACCGACAACGGCAGCGGCTTGCGGAATGACGGTCTGGCGCGGGCAATTGCCTTTGATTCTGGCCTCGGAAAGCCGAGCACGCCAAACGCTGCTTGCGAATTCCGGCATCGATTTCGAAGCCGTTCCTGCCAATATCGACGAGCGCGCCGTGCAGCAGGACTCAGGGCTCACATCGCCTGGTGATATCGCGGCGCTTTTGGCGCGCGAGAAAGCACGCATGGTATCCATAGACAAGCCTGGCCGGTTTGTCGTGGGGGCGGACCAGACCCTCTCGCTTGGCACAAAATTTTTCTCCAAGCCCGTCGGCCGCATCCAGGCAGCCGAGCAATTGAGCGCTCTCGCCGGCCGAACTCACAAGCTGCACTCCGCCGTTGCCGTTGCGCGCGAAGGCAAAATATTGTTTGACGCCGTGAGCGTCGCCGACATGACAATGCGCCGGCTAAGTCAGCCCCAGATTGAGGCCTATCTGAATGAGGCTGGCGAGACCGTCACATCGAGCGTCGGCGCTTATCAGCTCGAACGGCTCGGTGTCCATTTGTTCGAGTACATCGAAGGCGATCATTTCACCATTCTCGGTCTGCCGCTGCTACAGCTTCTTGAATTTCTGCGCAGCGAGCGGCTGCTCGCGATTTGACCCCGACCAGAACGGCGACGACTAAATGATCATTCTTGGGCTGACCGGCTCGATCGGAATGGGAAAATCAACCACCGCAAAATTGTTCGCGGAAGCCGGCGTTCCCGTTTATGACGCTGACGCTGCCGTTCACAGATTATACGAAGGCGAAGCGGCGGCAGCGATCGAAGCGGCGTTTCCAGGCACGACAGTAGAAGGCAAGGTCGATCGCGCGCGATTGTCGAGCCGGGTGGTGCACGATCCGGCGGCGATGAAACGGCTGGAAGGAATTGTTCATCCAATGCTCGGCGCCTCGCGCCAAAGATTTCTCGACGACGCCGAGCGTTCCGGCGCACCAGTCGCGGTAGTTGATGTGCCGTTGCTGTACGAAACCGGCGGGGAGAAGCGCGTCGACGCGGTGGTAGTGGTTACGACCACACCGGAAATTCAACGCGAGCGCATCCTGGGAAGGGAGAACATGAGCAACGAAAAGCTCGATGCCATTCTGGCGCGGCAGTTGCCAGATCGCGAAAAACGCGCGCGTGCAGATTTCATAGTGGATACGTCGCACGGCCTCGACCCGGTCCGCGCACGAATCCGGGACATTCTGGATCAGGCTGTTAAAATGCCGCAACGCCGATCCTGATTCGTTATTTTTTGGCCTGTTGTTCATGCGCGAAATTGTCCTCGACACCGAAACCACCGGCCTCGATCCGTTGCGGGGGGATCGACTGGTTGAAATCGGCTGCGTCGAGATATTGAACCGCATGCCGACCGGGCAGACCTTTCACCGCCACATCAATCCCGAGCGCGAGGTGCCGGCCGAAGCTTTCGCGGTCCACGGTCTTTCCAGCGAATTTCTCGCCGACAAGCCGCTGTTCGCTCATGTGGTGGACGAGTTTCTCGAATTCATTGGCGACGCGCCGCTGGTAATCCATAACGCGTCGTTCGACATCAGCTTTATCAATGCCGAGCTCGATCGCGTGAAGATGCCGCCGATTGCGCGCGAACGGCTGGTCGACACCCTGCTGCTGGCGCGACGCAAGCACCCCGGCGTTTCGAATCGCCTTGACGATCTCTGCTCGCGTTATGCCATCGACAATTCCCGCCGTACCAAGCATGGCGCGTTGCTCGACGCCGAGCTTCTGGCGGAAGTTTACGTCGATCTGATCGGAGCGCGACAGTCGCAACTGATCCTGGCCGCCGAGGTCCGGGACGTGCGCGTCGGCGGGTATGGCGACATGCCGCGCCGCCAGCGAGAGGTGCCGCTCGCGGTGCGGATTACCGATGAGGATCGGATGGCGCATCGCGCCTTTGTCGCCACGCTCGGCGATAAGCCGATCTGGCGGGATTTTCTGGAGGCAGCTTAGCTCGGTTTGCCCTGCGCAGCCTGGGCAGCAGCCTGACGCTCCAGATTTTGGCGATACAGACCGACAAAGTCGACCGGGTCCAGCATCAATGGCGGGAAACCGCCATCACGCACCGACGTCGCGATGATTTCACGGGCGAACGGGAACAACAGCCGCGGGCATTCGATCATCACCAGTGGATGCAGGTTTTCTTTTGGCACGTTCACGATTCGGAATACCCCCGCATAGGCAAGATCGAAGCTGAACATCACCTTGCCGGCGGTTTCAGCTTTGCCTTCGACCGAAAGCGTCACCTCGTACTCGTTTTCGGCAATATTGTTGGCGTTGACGTTGATCTGGATGTTGATCGCCGGCTGCTGCGACTGCGGCGCCAGCGAGCTGGGAGCGTTCGGATTTTCGAAGGACAGGTCCTTGGTATATTGCGCGAGCACGTTAAGCTGCGGAGGAGGCCCCGCTTCGGGAGGCGAGCCATTGCCATTGGTCATCGAAGTCTCTCCTGGAGCGTTTAAAGCGAGCGGCGGACGTTTCTTGGCGTCTGAATGCGCGCGCGAGCCGCCAAAATGGTGGTCGGGGCGAGTGGCTATCATAGCCCCGCCTCACTCCACAAGCAGGACAATCCAATGCGGCACACCGGAGCGTACCGGCAATAATGGGCGCTGGCGGGAATTGGGGCTCCTGGACAACAAGCGCACACTCTAAATTGCTGAATATGCGCGATTTCCGCGCAGGATCGGGGTTTCCCCTCGCAGCCAAAACGCGCTACAATTTGGGCCGTGGCAAACCGGCGAGAGCGCCACCGGATCGGCCTATTTCCACCGGCATGGGTTTTCATGCCGGATCACACCATTGGCCACGGCTGGGTTCGTGCCTACATGCTGCTTGACCCATCCATGATGTAACTCGCCGTTCCCCAGAGGGAACGCTCTATCGTCGGACCCGTTGCCGGCGCAGACCAGAAAGCAAAGCGACGTGGATATTTACACCATCATTTTCCTGGCGTTGGCGGTCTTCATCTTCCTGCGTTTGCGCAATGTCCTTGGACAGCGAACCGGAAACGAGCGGCCGCCCTACGATCGCGCGGCGCGCAACGTGGTGCACGGGACCCAGGACAACAATGTCGTCCCCATCCCTGGTACGGTGATCGATCAAGCGCCGCTGGCGCCCACCGCTGATATCGCGGCGCCGAGCGACCGCTGGAAAGGTATCGCCGAGCCCGGCACGACGCTGGCTCAAGGCCTGGACGCAATTGCCGCGCAGGATTCGTCATTTGACCCGCGGCACTTTCTCAGCGGTGCGCGTAGCGCCTATGAGATGATCGTGCTTGCGTTTGCCAATGGCGACCGTCGCGCATTGAAGGATCTGTTGTCGTCGGACGTCTACGACAGCTTCGAGGCCGTAATCAGGGATCGCGAGAAGCACGAGCAGAAGACCGAAACCCGCTTCGTATCGATCGACAAGGCCGAACTCGTCGGTGCAGAAGGCCGCGACAAGTCCGCGCAGCTAACGGTTCGCTTTGTGTCCCAGATGATATCGGTCACCCGCGACAAGGCCGGCACGATCGTCGAGGGGAATCCGGATAAGGTCACCGATATCACCGATGTTTGGACATTCGCTCGCGATACGACGTCACGCGATCCGAATTGGAAGCTGGTTGGCACGGGAAGCGCTCACTAAAGCAGGTGGTCGCCTACGGCTCGCCGCCGCCTTTGGTGTTGTGGCCGCTACCTTGTCGCTGGCCTCTTTTGTCGCGATTACAGCCAACGCAAAGCGTCCTGTGGGTGCCGCGCAAACGCCGGCCCCGCCTCGCCACCTGCCGTACCCTGAACTCAAATGGCCGCTTCAGATCAGCGGCGCCCAGTATGCTCCGGCCGCCTGGCACGATGTGGAGGGCTGGACCGAGGATGATCATCTGCAGGCCTACAAAGCATTCCGACTAAGCTGCAAGCAGATATCCACGCAACGGACGGCGCCGGCCGGTCTCCAGCCGCTTGGCGCCTCGTTGCGCGAAACGTGCGATGCGGCGAACGCGGCCAGGATTGTCGATGATGCCAAGGCCAAGGCTTTTTTCGAACACCATTTCAGGCCGTTGCGGATTTCACGGCTCGGCGAAGAGGAAGGGTTTGTGACCGGCTATTACGAGCCTGTAGTCGATGGCTCCCGGATCCAGACCGAAACCTACACCGTGCCCGTGTATCGGCGTCCATCCAATCTGTTCGTCCGCGGGTTCAAACAGGACGCTGCCGGGTTGCCGAACAAGGGGCAGGTGTTTCGCAAGATCGGCCGCCGCAAGCTCGTGCCCTACTACGATCGCGCCCAAATCGAGGATGGTGCGATCGCCGGCCGGGGACTCGAAATTTGCTGGCTGAAAAATCAGACCGATTTGTTGTTCGCACAAATTCAGGGCTCCGCCCGGGTCAAGCTCGAGGACGGCTCTACCATCCGAATCAATTATGATGCGCACAACGGCTACCCCTATACGGCGGTGGGCCGTATCCTGATCGATCGCGGCATCATCCCGAAAGAGCAGATGTCGATGCAGAAAATCAGGGAATGGATGGAGCAAAACCCTGACGGTGCCAACGAATTGCGCCGGCAGAACCGTTCCTATGTCTTCTTTCGCGAGGTGCAACTTTCCGACAAGGACGAGCCGCTCGGCGCCCAAGGTGTCCCACTCACTCCTGGCCGGTCGATTGCGGTAGACAAGGCGCTGCACGTCTACGGCACGCCGTTTTTTATCGCGGGTGAGTTGCCGATCGAGTCGGAACTATCGAAAACCTCGTTTCGTCGCCTGATGATTGCTCAGGACACCGGGTCCGCCATCGTCGGACCGGCGCGCGCCGACTTGTATTTCGGCGCGGGCGCGGATGCAGGAAAGGTGTCCGGCCGTCTGCGGCACAACATGCATTTCCTGATGTTGGTCCCCAAAAGCATCGATCCGGCGGCACGAGCCCGCAGGATGCCGCTGCCCGATCCAAGGCCGTCGGAAGCAATCGCGAAATTGTTGGATCAGGAAAAGGCGGAAAAGGAAAAAGCAGAGAAGGAAAAAGCAGAGAAGGAAAAAGCAGAGAAGGAAAAAGCAGAGAAGGAAAAAGCAGAGAAGGAGAAGCCAACGCCGGCTGATGCCATGACGACGGGTCCAGCGGGTGCGGCGAACACCACCAAAGCTGCAAACGACGCCACATCGAAGCCGGTGGAAGCCGCTGCGCCAGTGGCGCAGCCTTCGGCAACGCCAACAACTACGGCGCCTGTGCCGATTCCCGAGCCACGCCCGAATATCGCAACCGGCGCCGAGGCGCGTCGTTCGCGCCATCACCACCCTTATCGTCTCAGCCGATGAAACCTCCCCCCACGCGGATGCCCGAAATACCGGCGCCTCCGCGTCGCAAGCGCGGCTTGAGCGAGGAAGAGCGCACCTTGTGGGAGAGCGTTGCCAAACAAACCAGGCCGCTGCGGA
>JAICIT010000138.1 GCA_025960445.1 Bradyrhizobium sp.
ATGGCGACGTATCCCTCGTTTGCCAGACGGTCGCACACGGCGCGAATGTGATGATTGACGCCGAAAATTTCCTGGATCACCACGATCGCGGCTTTCGGCGCAAAGGCAGGATCGGCGCGATAGGCGCCGAATTGAAAACTGTCGGAAGCCGTCAGTCTGATGTCTCTTCCCACGGTTCGTCCATCTGTTCAGAGTTGATATTCCGGCAGTTTCGGCGAACGATGTACCGGGCCGGCTATTTGCTATTGCCACATCCAGTTGTGGCCCCAATCGCCCTTCCATCCCGTCAATCTGCCTTTGCGGAATTGCAGGAACAGCCGGTCGTGGTGATTGAACAAGCCGCTGCCGCCGATGTTACGAATTGCCAGATAGATTTCGTCGCCGCGGCGGCCACTGATATAGCTGAGCGGCTCACCCAAGGCGCGCGAGACGGCCTCGACGTTCATCCCGAACGCCAGCGGCGTATTATTCGATAACGTCGAGCTGAAGGGCTGGTGCGGAGCTGCCGCTGTTAAGGCCGGTTGCTGCGCACTCGTTGGTTGGAGGCAGACGAGCGAGACCGCCATCAGGCAAAATGCGTGCCGCCCAAAATGCTTCATGACGCGGCCAGCCTTTCGGAATGGCGCGGCAGGCCATCGAGGAACGGCAGCACAGCTTCCAGAAAAGCCTGCGGCTGGTCCATGTTCACAGCATGTCCCGCGGCAGGAATGATGGCTTTTGTCGCGCCGGGAATTTTCGTCGCCATGTAATCGGAGGCAGCGAGAAACGGCGCGTCATCGGCGCCGACGATCACCAGCGCGGGCACCTTGATCGCGGGCAGGGATTCGATGACGCGCGCGTCGCGCTGGGTCAGCATGCCGCGCGCGGCATGCGCCAGGCCCGACGCATTGCGATGGCTCACGCTCGAACGTTCGCGGCTCAAGGTTTGCAACACCGCCAGCCCTTCGCGCTCGTATCGCTCCGCGGTATCGTGCGCGCGCTGGTTCCAGGCATCGCGGGCGTCGTCCTTCTTGAATCCTGGTCCGGTATCGATAATGAGAAGCGCGCGGACGCGCTCCGGATGCGCGCGATAGAACGCTAGCGACATGTAGCCCCCGAGCGAAAGGCCGCCGATGATGGCGCTCGCGGCGCCGACTTGATCGAGCAGCGCGGCGATGTCCGCCACGGTGAGCGCTTCGCTATAAGCGGCGGGGTCGTCCGGATAATCCGACTGGCCGTGGCCACGCATATCCCACAGCACCAGCTTGTGATGTTTGGATAGCGCCTCGATTTGACCCGTCCACATTGCCGAGGTCGAGGAATAGCCGTGGGTTAGTAGCAGCGTCGGCCCACTTCCATGAACTTCATAATGGATCTTGACCCCGTCCCGGTCGATCTTTGGCATCAGCTATTCCTGGTGGTTCTGGTCGAGCCTTGTCGCACACTATTGTAGCGCGATCCAAGCGTTGAGAGAATCGGCCGGCTCCAAACCTGACATTGATGATTGGCATTTCCGGCCCGACGCTGATCGCGCGGGGAAATGGCTGAAGCATTGTTCCCGCAGCGCACAAGCCCAGTTCGCAATTTTATTCTTCGCGCCGGATTTCAAATTACATTGCCTCCGGATTGGAACGCGATCATTGTTCGGCCCAAGGTCTACACCGGCCCGGTGGGTGTCAGACCAGCTGACAAAGTGAGTAGCCGACGTAATCGGCATCATGCACCGGCAGGGGAAGAGAGCATGCCTAACCTCAACATCAATGGACGGAATATGTCCGTCGAAGCAGCGTCAGATACGCCGCTGCTCTGGGCCATCCGCGAGCAATTGCAGATGACCGGCACAAAATTCGGCTGTGGCGCCGGCCTGTGCGGTGCTTGCACCGTTCATGTCAACGGCGAAGCGGTGCGATCCTGCCAGACCTCCCTCAGCGAGGTCGCTGGAAAGAAGATCACGACGATTGAAGGCCTTAGCGCCAAGGGCGACCATCCGCTGCAGAAGGCATGGATCGCCGAACAGGTGCCGCAATGCGGCTACTGCCAATCCGGGCAGATTATGCAGGCGGCGGCACTGCTCTCGAAGAACGCCAATCCCACCAAGGAAGAGGTGGTGGAGCATATGGACGGTAATCTGTGTCGTTGCATGACCTATTCGCGGATCCAGAAGGCGATCATGCGCGCCGCTTCCGAAATGCGCACCGCTTCGAATTCCGGAACCGAGCGGAGGGCAACATGAATACGCACGTGAAAGTCGCTGATGTCACGACGGGCCGGGAGTCCGCCGATTTGAGCCGTCGCTCGTTCCTCGTCGGCACCGCTGCCGCGGGCCTTGCGCTTGGCTATTCGGCCGTTCCGGGAATGCTCGGAGCCGATCAGGCGCTCGCCGCGCCGGCCAATTTCGATCCCAGCGTCTGGTATTCGATCGCGCCGGACGGGATCGTCACGGTTACCTGCGGCAAAGCCGATATGGGCCAGCATATTGCTTCCACCATGGCTCAAATCATCTGCGAAGAGCTTGGGGCTAACTGGAAGGACATGCGGGTTCAGCTTGCGTCCAACGATCCGAAGTTCAACGATCCCGTGCTCGGCGCGCAGATCACCGGCGGAAGCTGGAGCACCATGATGAACTTCGATGCGATGAGCCGTGCGGGTGCCGCAGGGCGGATCGCGCTGACTGACGCCGCGGCTGCGGCGATGGGCGTGCCAGCCTCCGAGCTGGTCGTGAGGGATTCGGTCATATCCAATCCGAAATCCAGGAAGTCGACGACCTTCGCCGAGGTCGTCAAGAGCGGCAAGATCACCAAGACCTTTACGCCCGACGAGTTGAAGGCAATCAAGCTGAAGACGGCCGATCAATACACGATGATCGGCGTTTCGGTGCCGCAGCTCGATATACCATCCAAGACCAACGGGTCAGCCAAATACGGCATCGACGTCATGTTGCCGGGCATGGTGTATGGTGCACTGGTCACGCCCCCGGTTCGTTACGGCGCGACCGTCAAATCGGTCGATGATAGCGCCGCCAAGAAAGTGCCTGGCTTTATCAAGGCCGTTACCCTCGACGACAAGACCGGGACAACGACGGGATGGGTCGTGGCGGTTGCCAACACCTATGTCAATGCGCGCAAGGCAGCCGAGGCGCTGAAGGTCAGCTATGACGGCGGACCCAACGCGAAGCTGTCGAGCCAATCGCTGCTTGATGAAGCGAAGCGGTTGCAGTCGCTCGACGATTCCGGGCTGTTCTTTGTGAAGGATGGCGACACGGCAGCGGCGTTCGGCACGGCGGCCAAGGTGATGGAGGCGGAATACACCACCAACATCAATATCCATGCGCCGCTCGAGCCGATGACCGCGACCGCGCAACAGCAGGGCGACATCTGGCACATCTATACCGGTAACCAGTTTGCGACGCGCTCGGGGGCGATCGCGGCGGGCGCTGCCGGCGTCGACCCCAAATTCGTCGTCATGCACCAGATGTGGCTGGGTGGCGGTTTCGGCCGGCGTCTTGATGCCGACATGACCGTGCCCGCGGTGCAGGCGGCAAAAGCCGTCGGCAAACCGGTCAAGGTCATCTATTCGCGCGAGAACGATATGACCATGGACTTCTCGCGGCCGCTGACGTTCCAGAAGATAAAGGCTGGTCTGGACGGCGACGGCAAACTGATTGCGATGAATCACGACGTGGTCAGCGCATGGCCGACCAAGCGCTGGGGAATTCCGGATTTCCTCACGCCCTCGGTCGACAAGAAAGGCGGTCTGGACGGCTTCACCGTGAATGGCGCGGACTTCTTCTACACCGTGCCCAATCACAACGTTCGAGCCATCCTCAACGAGATGGCCCATAACGCCACCCCGTCAGGACAGTTACGCTCGGTCGCACCGGGCTGGACCTTCTGGGCGGTCGAAAGCATGGTCGACGAACTCGCCCACTCGGTCGGCAAGGATCCGGCGCAGTATCGGATCGACATGCTCGACGGCAAAGGGGCCAATGCCGGCGGCGCGCAGCGGCTGCGCAATACGCTGCTGGCGGCAATGGGTATGTCGGGCTACGGCACCAAGGAGCTTCCAAAGGGCGAAGGCATGGGCGTAGCCTGCGTCTCCTCCCAGGAGCGGGCAACCGCAAGCTGGACTGCCTGCGTTGCGCATGTCGCGGTCGCGCCGAGCGGTGAGATCAAGGTCAAGAAGTTGACCGTGGCCACCGATGTCGGCACCCAGGTGCACCCCGACAACATCCGCGCCCAGGTCGAGGGTGCGGCGTTGTGGGGGCTTTCCCTCGCGCTGTACGAAAAGGCCACGCTAAAGGATGGCGGCATCGAACAGACCAACTTTGACACCTACACCCCGCTCAGGATGAGCCAGGTGCCGGAAGTGGCTGTTAGCGTCATCGCTAATGGCGACAAGGCAACAGGCGTCGGTGAGCCGGCGGTCACGGTGATCGCGCCTGCCATCGGCAACGCGATCTTCAATGCCTGCGGCGCTCGCATCCGCTCGCTGCCGATCACCGCGGAGGCGGTAAAGGGGGCGATGAAGGCCTGAAGCGACCCGACAGCAGCAATAACGACATCCGCCGGAAGCCAGTCTTCCGGCGGATTTTTTATGGCTCCTCCACGTGAGCCTGAGCGCAGGCGCAATTCGAGCGCTCGCTCGAATTTTACCTTCCACGATAGGCAATGATTCATCATGCCCTTTAATCCCAACGGAATGCCTTTCGGGCACTTTGGACGCTCGGCCACTCCGTCCTGCCGATGAGGAATTATGACAGCTCCTGCCATTCAGAGTTCACCCAAACGCCGATTGCTGCTGGCTTCCGACCGTAGCGATCAGAGCAGCGAATTGGCCAGCATTCTGGAGGCGGTGGGGCAGGTCGATACCATCTCGACGTCGGAGATTCCCGATACGCCAGCTCGCGAATTTTCCGGGATCGTGGTCGATATCAATTTGCGGTCGCCGGAGAGCGTGCAGCAGGTTCGCAACAAGCTTCGCGGTGACGCTTACCGCGCCTTGCCGCGGCTGTTCGTGTTGGCCGACGCGCTTCACCACGGCTCAATGCAGGCTTGGGCGCTCGGCGCAACCGATACGATTGCCCGGCCGTTCGATCCCGAAGGAATTCTGCAGCGAATTCGCTCGGCATTCCCGGACACCGTCTCATTCGATGCCAGCGACGGCGGCAAGGCCCTGAACAGGGGTGTTGCTGCCGCCCAGGAAGTGATGGTCAAGATATTCGAGAAGCTCCCGGCAGGGACTCCACTCAAGTTCGACGACATCCTGGAAGCTGAAACCAAGATCCTGCGGGCGATCAAAAAAAGTTCCTTACGCGAATGGCTGACCACCGTTGGCCGGCATCACACCGGTAGTTATCGTCATTGCCTGTTTGTCACCGGATTTGCGGTCGCGTTCGGGCAACGTCTCGGCATGCGTGAGGACGACCAGCGCCGGATGGTCCGCGCTGCTCTTCTGCACGATGTCGGCAAGGCCTTCGTTCCGGTTGAGATTCTCGACAAGACCGGAAAGCTCACGGATGAGGACATGCGTGTGATGCGGATGCATCCTCGCCTTGGCTATGATGCGCTCGCGGCGGAAGGCGGCTTCCCGCCCGAAATGCTGGATGTGGTGCTGCATCATCACGAGATGCTCGACGGCACCGGATATCCCAATGGCCTGCGTGGCGATCAGATCAGCGATATCGTGCGACTGACAACCATCGTCGACATCCACTCGGCGCTGGTGGAGAACCGCGCCTATCGGCTGCCATATACTCACAACCGGGCGTTTTCGATCATGGAAGCGATGAACGGCAAGCTCGACAAGCACTTGCTGCAGGCGTTTCGCCCGGTCGCCTTGGGCAAAGATTAGCCCAGCATCTTTCTTAGTTCGGCCTTTGCAACTTTCTCAAGCGTCGAACGCGGCATCTCGTCGACCAGACGGATCTCGCGCGGCAGCTTGAAATCCGCCAGCGCTTTGCGGCAGGCGGCCATGATCTTGTCGTGCAGGTCCTTTGGCGCGCGCTCAACCCCGTCGGCTGGGATGATGAAGACGACCGGCACTTCGTCCAGCATCGGATGCTTCTTTGCCACTACCGCGGCCTCGCGGACGCCGGGCACCACCGCGATCACCTGCTCGATCTCTGACGCCGCGACATTCTCGCCGCCGACCTTGAGCATGTCTTTGGCGCGATCGCCGAACTTCATAAAACCTCCATCGAGCAAGGTGACGCGGTCGCCGGTGACGAAATAGCCATGCTCGTCGAAGCTCTCGCGCGTGGCCTGCTCGTTGTGGAGATATTCCTTGAACAGCGACAGGCCCGGAATTCCCTTGATCAGAAGATTGCCGGTGCCGCCGGGTTGCGTTGGCGAACCCTCATCGTCAATGACCCGGATCGAATACTCCGCCGCGGCGCGGCCGATCGACATCGGTGTGTTCGGCTGGTCGACCTCGCCGACAATGCCGTGGGTGATAGTCTCGGTCATGCCCCACCAGCCGATGATCTTGATCCCGAAAGCGGAAAATGCCGGCGGCTCGCACACCGCGGTGCCCCAGAGGCGGAATGTATGGCGTTTGGGAATTTCGTGTTCGAGCAGCGCCTTCATGCAAAACGGAATCGTCGAGGTCCAGGTGCAGCCATGCTCCGCGGCAATGTTCCAGAATCGGCTGGCGGAAAACCGTGGCTGGATCACGCAACTCGCGCCGACCCACAGGCTGGCGAGCATCGAATAAGCCAAAGCATTCGTATGGAACAAGGGCAGATAGGTCTGATGCACGTCCGCGTGATGCAAATCCTGGTGCGCCGCATTGATCTTGGCGCCCCACAGCGCGTTGGCGTGGGTCCACAGCACCGCCTTCGGGCGCGAAGTGGTGCCGGAAGTGTATTGCACACTGCATGG
>JAICIT010000139.1 GCA_025960445.1 Bradyrhizobium sp.
AGCTTTCCCGGGTTTGCGGCCTGAAAAGCGCGTCGTTCACCCAGGCTTCCGGATTGTGGACGTCCTGACGGGTCGGGATCACGTTGAAGTCCCCGGCAAGCACCATGGGCTCTTCCCCTTTAAGGCGCTGGGCCGAGTACTTCAGGAGCCGCGACATCCATTTGAGTTTATAAGTGTATTTGTCGGTCTGCGGCGGATTGCCATTGGGCAGATAAAGGCAGGCAACGCGTAGCACGCCCGTTTTGAGCGTCACCACGCCTTCCAGAAATCGGGCGTGGGTGTCCTCGTCGTCGCCGGCGAGCCCTGATTTGGTCTCGTCGAATGGCAGCTTCGATAACAGCGCGACGCCGTTGAATGTCTTTTGGCCATGCGTGACCACATTGTATCCAAGGGCCTCGATCGCCTCCCTCGGAAATGCCTCGTCGAGGCATTTGATTTCCTGCAGGCAGACGATGTCCGGCGCGCATTCCTTCAGCCAACTCAACAGATGCTCAATCCGTTGCCGCACCGAATTGACGTTCCAAGAGGCAATTCGCATGAAAGAAGGTCCCGTCCGTAACCATTTTCGGTTATATGGCATACCATGGGCGGCAGCGGTGTGATAACCGTTCAAAAAAACAGGCGCGACCGTCGCCATCACGGGCAGGAGAACGGCCGTCCGGGTACTCGCGGATCGGCCGACGTGAAATGCTATGAAAACGCGTAATTTGATGTTTGTCGCGGGCGTGCTGAGCATCGCTGCGCTGGCGGCCTTTATGACTCGTGCGTCGTGGACAAGCGGCGGCGCCAGCGTGCAAGGATCCGCGCGGCCACGCGTGATTTCGGTTGAGCTCGCCAAGGCGGAGCGTAAGCCAGTGCCGGTCGACGTGGATTCGATCGGGACGGTGACGCCGATTTCAAGTGTTGCGCTAAAATCGCGGCTCGAAACCACCATCGTCCAGGTTCACTTCGATGACGGGGCCAGGGTCAATGAGGGCGACGTGCTATTTACGCTTGATGCGCGACAGATCGACGCGCAAATCGAACAAGCCGAGGGCATGCTCGCCAGGGATCAGGCAAGCCTGGAAGGTGCGCAGCGCGATGTCAGGCGTTTCAGCGACCTGATCGGCAAGGGCGCGACGACCCAGGTCAATCTGGATAATGCCAAGACCCAGGTCGACATTCTGATCGGCACCATCAAGGCCGACCAGTCCGCGCTGGACAATCTGAAAGTGCAGAAGAGCTACACCGTCATCCGCGCGCCATTCTCCGGACGGATCAGCGCGGCCAATGTGAAGGTCGGCAATTTCGTGCGTCCCGCCGATACCGCCCCGCTGGCGGTAATCAATCAAATGGCGCCCGTCTATGTCACCTTTGCAATTCCGCAGCGTGTGCTCGTCGACCTGCGCGATGCGATGCGAAGCGGCGAGTCCAGAGTCATTGCGACCATCCCGGGTCATCAGCGCTCCGAGGATGGCAAGGTTGCCATGGTCGAAAACACCGTCGACTCAACCACTGGTATGATCACCGTCCGCGGCATCATGAGCAACCAGAGCGAAACCTTGTGGCCCGGGATTTTGGTCAACACCAAGCTCGTCATCCGGACCGAGGAAGCGGTGACAGTGCCCACCGCGGCCGTGCAGCGGAGCCAGAACGGCAACTACGTTTTCATCGCGCAGGACGGCAAAGCTCACGTGCAGCCTGTCGATGTCAGCCGCACGTTTCAGGGAATCTCGGTGATCGCCTCCGGACTATCCGGAGGCGAAGACGTTGTCACTGATGGCCAACTGCTGTTGTCGGAGGGAACGCCGATCGCCTCGCGTACGGCCAGGGCAGGGGCCTGATCGATGACGCTCTCGGAGCTTTGTATCCGTCGTCCGGTCATGACGACGCTGCTGACGGCGTCCATCATCACCTTCGGTGTGTTTGGCTTCCGCCTGCTGCCGGTCTCGGCGCTTCCCAAGGTTGATTTTCCCACCATCGCCGTAACGGCAACCCTGCCGGGCGCGAGCGCCGACACCATGGCGGCTTCCGTCGCCGGCCCGATCGAGCGCCAGCTCTCGACTATTGCCGGCATTTCGTCGATGTCCTCGACCTCGTCCCAGGGCACGACGTCGATCGTCATCCAGTTCGATCTCAACCGCAACATCGATGCCGCCGCGCTTGACGTGCAGACCGCGCTCACCATCGCGCAGCGACGATTGCCGATCGAAATGACAATCCCGCCGAGCTTCCGGAAGGTCAATCCGTCGGATTTCGCGGTGCTGTTTATCTCGCTGAGTTCCGAGACGCTGCCGCTATCGGCGGTCAACGAATATGGTGACATCACGATCGGACAGGCGCTGTCGCAGATTCAAGGTGTCGCTCAGGTCGTGATTTTCGGTAGCCAGAAGTTCGCGATCCGCGTCCAGGCCGATCCGGAAGCCGCGGCAGCACGGGGAATATCGCTCGAAGACGTCCGCGCAGCGGTCTCGCGGGCGAATTCGTCGACGCCGGTCGGGACCTTGAACGGACCGAAACAGGATGTGGCTCTGCAGGCCTCCGGCCAGATGGAAAAGGCTGCCGATTACCGCCATGTGATCGTCGCCTGGCGCAACGGCTCGCCGGTGCGGCTCGATGAGATTGCCCACGTCTATGACAGTGTCGAGAACGACAAGACCGCGACCTGGTTTAATGGCGCCCGGTCGATCGTGCTTGCCATCTACAAGCAGCCGGACGCCAACACGGTCGCCGTCGTTGACGGCGTGCTGGCGAAGCTGCCGATGCTCCGCGCCCAGATACCGCCATCGGTGAAAATCGACGTCACCATGGACCGGTCCGTCTCGATCCGGCAGTCCGTCAGAGACGTCGAGGAAACGCTGCTGATCGCCATCGGTCTCGTCATCCTGGTGATCTTTCTTTTCCTGCGCTCGGCCTCGGCAACATTCATCCCGGCGCTGGCGGTGCCGATCTCGCTGTGCGGCACATTTGCCGCGATGTACATGCTGGACTTCTCCATCAACAATATGACGTTGCTGGCGCTGACGCTTTCGGTCGGCTTCGTGGTCGACGATGCCATCGTCATGCTGGAAAATATAGTCAGGCATATCGAGCATGGGATGCGGCCGTACGCGGCGGCCCTCAAGGGCGCGCGTGAAATCGGCTTCACCATCATTTCAATTACGTTTTCACTGATCGCGGTTTTCATTCCTGTGCTGCTGATGGGCGGGATTGTCGGGCGGGTGTTCCGTGAATTCGCGGTGACGATCGCGGTTGCGATCGTGGTTTCCGGATTTGTTTCGCTGACGCTGACGCCGATGCTCTGCGCGCGCGTCTTGAAGGCGCATGACCAGACCAGAAAGCCGAATATCGTCCTCCGGCTTTTTGAGAGGATGTTCGATTCCTGGCTGCGCGCCTATGAATGGACGCTCGACATTGTACTGGCCCGCAAGGGGATGATGCTGGGCGTGACCATGGCGACGCTCGCCGGCACGATCGCGCTCTATATCATCGTTCCCAAGGGGTTCTTTCCGCAGGAGGACACCGGATTTCTATCCGGCGTAACCGAGGCTGCGACCGATACTTCGTTCGAGGCCATGTCGGTTCGGCAAAAGGCCCTCACCGACATCATAGCCCGCGATCCCGCGGTCGAATACATCAACAGCACGGTGGGCGCGGGCGGGCCGAACCCGACAGCCAACTATGGCCGGCTGTTCATCGCGCTCAAGCAAAGGAAAGAGCGAGAACCTGCGGCGGTCGTAATGGCGCGCCTGCGCCAGAAGGCGACGCAGGTGCCGGGGATGCAGGCGTTCTTCCAGGGCATCCAGAACCTCAACATCGGCGGGCGGCCGTCCAAGAGCCAGTATCAATACACGTTGCAGAGCGGCGACACCGAAGCGCTGTACCGGCTGGCGCCGGAGATGAGCACGAAGATCTCGAAAATACCGGGCTTGCTCGACGTCACGACCGACCTCTACATCAAGAATCCGCAGATGACGGTCGACATCGACCGCGAGAAGGCGGCGGTCTATGGGGTGACCGTCGATCAGGTACGCAACCAGCTTTACAACGCCTACGGCGCGCGCCAGGTCGGCACCATCTACATGCCTTCAAACGATTACCAGATCATTCTGGAGGCGCAGCCGCAGTTCCGGGTCGATCCGTCCGATCTTTCCAAGCTCTATGTGAAGACGACCAGCAACCAGACCATTCCGCTGGATGCGGTGGCCAAGCTGGTGCCTTCGGTCGGCCCGCTGCAAATCAATCATCAGGGCCAGCAGCCCGCGGTGACCATCTCATTCAACCTCGCGCCGAACTATTCGCTCGGCTATGCGGTCGACCAGATTACCGCGATCGAGCAGAGCTCGAACCTGCCGGCGACCATCGCCACCGGTTTCTCCGGCACAGCCCAAGTTTTCCAGGATTCATTGCGCGGGCAGGGCGTGCTCATCCTCGCCGCCGTATTCGCGGCGTTTGTGATCCTTGGCATTCTCTACGAAAGCTTCATTCATCCGATCACCATCATTTCCGGCCTGCCCTCGGCGGGGATTGGCGCGATCCTGACATTGATGATGTTCAACATGGAGCTTTCGGTGATCGCGATGATAGGCATCGTGATGCTGGTTGGCATCGTCAAGAAGAACGCGATTATGATGGTGGATTTCGCGCTGGAGCGCCGTCGCGTTGGTCTCAGCGCCGAGCACGCCATCCGCGAGGCGGCGCTGCTGCGGTTTCGCCCGATCATGATGACGACGTTCGCGGCGATTTTCGGCACGCTTCCGATTGCGATCGGCGCCGGTGCCGGCGCGGAGTTGCGTCAGCCATTGGGTGTGGCGGTGGTGGGCGGTCTATGCGTGTCGCAGCTGTTGACGCTGTTCATCACGCCGGTGATCTACATTTACCTCGATCGCATCGACCGCCGGTTGAAGGGCCGGCTCGAACCGCAGGTCGAGGACCTGGACGACATCGAGCGGCCGCACGTTGTCGCGGCTGAATAGCGCACCCGGCTGAATAGAATTTCGTCAGATTGAGAAACTGGTGCCGCAGCCGCAGGACGCGGTCGCGTTGGGATTGACCACGCGGAATGAGGCGCCGATCAGGTCGTCCACGAAATCGACCTCCGATCCTGCCAAAAACGGCACCGAAGCAGGATCGACCAGCACCACCGCGCTGTCGCGAGCGATCACCAGATCATCATCAGCCTTGGCGCGTTCAATATCGAATTTATATTGAAAGCCGGAGCAGCCGCCGCCCTCGACGCTGATGCGCAGCATCGCACCGTCACCCTCGGTCTTGAGGATTTCCCCGATGCGGCGAGCCGCCCGGTCGCTGATGACGACATTGCCTGCGCTCATGACGTAGCTCCGATAGCTTATACCGAACTTATTTGGTATCCGGTCCTCCATAGCTAAGTGCGCCAGGCGCCGGAATCAAACCCTTAAAGGGGACTCATACACCGTGTCAGTCGGAATGGCTGCTCCTCGCGCGCCCTATGCCTGCGACCCCGACCTCAGCCGGGGGCGGCTGTTCCAGGAGCCGCCGAGCAAGACCCGCAGCGCCTTCCGCCGGGATTGCGACCGCGTCATCCATTCCACCGCTTTTCGTCGTCTCAAGCACAAAACCCAAGTCTTCGTCTTCCATGAGGGCGATCATTACCGAACGCGCCTGACTCATTCGCTGGAGGTGGCGCAGATCGCCCGCGCGCTGGCGCGCCAGCTTGGCCTCGACGAGGATTTGACCGAGGCTCTGGCGCTGGCTCACGACCTCGGGCATCCGCCGTTCGGGCATGCCGGGGAGCGGGCGCTTGATGCCTGCCTCCAAGCTCATGGTGGATTCGATCACAATGCCCAGACGTTGCGCGTGGTTACTTCACTGGAGCACCGCTATCCCGAATTCGACGGGCTGAACCTGACATGGGAAACGCTGGAGGGCATCGTCAAGCACAACGGCCCGCTGATGCAGCGAAACGGGGCGGCCGCCGGGCGTTATCGCGACCGCGGCATTCCCGTCGGAATATCTCAGTACAATGAAGTCTACGACCTGGAGCTATGGAGCTTTGCGTCGCTCGAAGCGCAGGTCGCGGCGATCGCCGATGACATCGCGTATGATGCGCACGATATCGACGACGGTTTGCGCGCCGGGTTGTTCACGGTGGACGATCTCACGGTCATGCCGCTGATGGCCCAAATGATCGCTGAAATCGCCAAGCGTTACCCTGATCTCGACAATGACAGGCGCGGCGCTGAACTGGTGCGAGAACTGATTTCGTATCTGATCAGCGCGGTTTCAGCGGAAGCACGCCGGCGTCTGGCAGCCGCGAAGCCCCACTCTGTCGGCGACGTTCGCAGTCATGGCAAAGTCCTGATCGCCTTTCCTGCCGATGTCGCCGAGGCCGAGGCTGCGATCAAGTCCTTCCTGAAAGACAGGATGTACCGGCATCCGCGGGTGATGCGGGCGATGGGCGAGGCCGAGCAGATACTGTTTGATCTGTTTGCGCGCTATCTGAAGGCCCCGGCCGATTTGCCGGCCGAATGGTTGCCATCCAGCGCGCATGAAACCGAAGCCGAGCGCGCTCGCCGAATTGGCAACTTCGTCGCCGGCATGACCGATCGCTTCGCATTGATCGAACATCAGAGGCTTTTTGACTCGACCCCGGATTTGCGTTAGGCGGCGGCCTTGGGCCGCGTGCGCGGCCCCATCCCGGTACACTCCGCATGGCCGATAAAGTTTCACCGCAGCATCTTTTCGCCGACGTGCTTGCGCGCGTGCATGGCGCCTGTGCTGCGCTCGCGGCCGAGGGCGGTTGGCCTGCAAATGTTGATTTCTCACGGATAGTGGTCGAGCCACCGCGTGACGC
>JAICIT010000140.1 GCA_025960445.1 Bradyrhizobium sp.
CGCTTGAATACTGAAACACCGCCGGGATGAACTTGTAATTGCCGGCTGGAAAATCGCGGGTCATGTCAGGCATTCCTCTACTTATTCAAGCTGCATGCGAACGCCCTTGGCGCCATTGAGCAGCCTTCTCAGGTGAAAGCCAGCTAGCGAGTCCTCCGCGTGCAGTCCGACCAGTGCGGCGAACGCCGGCATCGCCCCCGCGTCGCCGGCTTCGAGCTTCGCGAACGCATCCGTATATTGCCTCTGTGCCGCGCCGTCGAATGCCTCCGGACACAGCGGCTCGTAGGCGCGGAGCGGCTCGGTACGGCCGCGCAGCACCAGGTCGCCAACCGGCCGGCCCTTAAAATTGTCGGCCGCTGCGGCCACCGCGGCGCTGACGCAGATCCGCGTGCCCAGGATTTTGTTGGCGCCCTCAAGCCGTGCGGCGGTGTTGATGGTGTCGCCATAGGCGGTGTAATCGAAGAAGCGGCTGCCGCCAAAATTTCCGACCAGCGCGGGCCCGGCGTGAACGCCAATGCGGGTCGCCCCGAAATCAACCTGCTTGGTTCTCCAACGCTCCCGAAACGCCTCGGCCCACCTATCTAGGTCCTGGGCGCAGGCAACCGCGCGTGTTGCGTAATCCGGCTGGTCTCCCGGCGCGTTGAAAAGAATCTGGATCGCGTCGCCGATGATCTTGGCGACGGTGCCTTCATGGGCGAACACCACGTCTGTCATGCCGCCCACATATTCGTTGAGCAGCATCCCAAGCACCTCAGGCGCCGCGGTTTCCACCAGCGAGGTGAAACTGGTGATATCGGTGAAGATGGCCGCGACCTCGCGCCGATGCACTTCCATACCGTTGGCGTCGCTCTCGGAAGCGAGCCGCAACGCGATCTGCGGCGAAAAATACCGCGATAGCGATGCGTGCGCCCGCTCCGCCTCGGCCTGACGGCGGCGCGTCTCCCGAATCATTTCGACGTGCCGGATGGTCTTTTCGATGGTCATTTCGAGATCGCCGAAATCGATCGGTTTGGTGAGAAAATCGAACGCGCCTCGATTCATCGCGGTGCGGATGTTACTCATATCGCCATAAGCGGAGACGATGATGGTCGACTTCTTGTCCTCGGCTTCCTGCAGCTTCTGCAGCAGCGATAGTCCGTCCATCCGGGGCATGTTGATGTCAGACACCACCATGTCGACGTCAGGATGCTCCTCGATCGATTGCAGCGCCTCGATCCCGTCATGAGCGAAGACGAACTGGACCGCGCCGTCGCGAATTTGCCGGCGAAATTTCTGCAGGACGAGAGCCTCGAGATCAGGCTCGTCATCGACGACCAGGATAGTTGCAGTCATGCGGCTTGCCCAAGCCTCGTATCGATTTCATGGCGAAGCAGCCCGAAATCAATCGGCTTGGTCAACAGGCCGACCGCGCCGCGCTCGATCGCCTGGCGGCGGGTTTCGGGATCGCCATACGCGGTGATCATGATGACCGGGACCTCGGGCCGATTGGCCCGCACCTTCGGCAACATTTCGAGCCCGCTCATGCCCGGCATATTGATATCGGATAAGATCAGGATCAACGAAGGATCGGCGACATCGGAGGCGCGTGCCAGCGCCGCTGGCGCAGAGGGAGCAAACTCCATCAGGAAACGCCCGGTCCGCAAATCGCGCCGGAATTGCTGACGAAACAGCGATTCAACATCGGGCTCGTCATCGACGACGAGAATGTAAACGCTCAATTTGTGCCTCCAGGCTGTGGCTGGGCCGCTCCCTTTCGGGGCAGCGTAACAATGAACTCCGTAAATGCACCCGGCTTCGTGTCGACGTCGATCTTGCCACCATGTTGTTTCACGACGATGTCGTGGCTCATCGACAAGCCGAGGCCGGTACCCTCACCGGCCGGTTTGGTCGTAAAAAATGGATTGAACATCTTCTCCTTGATTTGCCGCGGAATTCCGGTGCCGTTATCGCGGATCCGGATTTCAACCTTGTTCCCGAGGTTTTTGGTGCTCGCGCTGAGCGTTGGCTCGAAGCTCGGTTCGCCGGCCTCCTTGCGCTTTGTGGCGGCATAGAAGCCATTGGAAATCAGGTTGAGAAACACCCGTGTTATTTCCTGCGGGTACAGGTCGATCATGCCGGCTTCGGGATCGAGGTCGCGCTTCAACGTGATATTGAAGCCGGATTTCTCCGCGCGCGCACCGTGGTAGGCGAGATTGAGGCTCTCCTCGACGATCGCATTTATATCGGCCGGCCGATGCTCGCCCGATCCCTCGCGCGAATGCAACAGCATGTTCTTGACGATTGAATCGGCACGCTTGCCGTGCTGCACCACCTTTTCGAGGTTACCCTTCAGCATCAGCGTGAGTTCGTCGATTTCTTCCCGGGTCTTGGGATCCAGCGTGGCTGGCGTAAGCACGTCCTGCAACTCGCCAATCAATTCCGCTGACACCGCCGAGAAATTGTTGACGAAATTGAGCGGATTTTTGATCTCGTGGGCGATGCCGGCAGTGAGCTGGCCAAGCGATGCAAGCTTTTCGGTTTGCACCAGTCGATCCTGCGCAGTACGGAGATCTTCGAGCGACAACGACAAATCATTGGTGCGCTGGCGCAGTTCGTCAAACAATCTCACATTCTCGATCGCAATGACGGCTTGGTCGGCAAAAGTCGTAACCAGTTCGACCTGTTTGGAAGAGAACGCCTCGACGCGGCGTCGCGCGAGAACAATCACGCCGATCGGCTCATTCTGGCGCAACAACGGTACGCCGAGCGCGGTACGCTGGCCGGCAAGTGAAGTGGATTCGATCATCGTGTATTCGGGATCGGCGGCAACGTCGAGGACCTGAACGGTGCGGTGCTCAAGCGCGACCCGACCCGTGATGGTGCCGCGATCGGCCGGGATCGGATGGCCTTGCAGAAACTTGATGTATTCCTCCGAGAAACCGACGGCAGCGCCGGCCCGATACATGTCGCCTTCACGCCGCAGGATGAACGCCATCTCGGCGTCGCACAGCCTCGAAGCGGTCTCAACCAGCGTATCGAGCACTGGTTGCAAATCGAACGTCGAGCGGCTGATGATCTTGAGAACGTCGCTCACCGCCGTTTGCTGCTGTAGCGACTCGCTGAGCTCTGCGGTTCGTTGCTCGACTTTATTCTCCAGGTCGGCATAGGATTCCTGCAGCCGCGCGCCCATGTCGTTGAACTGGTTGGCAAGGCCTTCGAGTTCGTCGCCGGTTTTGATCGATATTCGCTGGGCGAAATTGCCGCTGCCGATGCGTTCCGCGCCAGCCCGCAATACCTGGATGGGACCGACCATGCGCCGGGCCAGGAAAATCCCCGCCAGCACCGCAAAAATCGACGCGCCGGCCAGCACTATGGCCAGACGTTGCAGGGCGAGGTAGAGCGATGCATACGCTTCCTCCACCGGCAATTCGACAAACATGGTCCAGCCAAGCGGTGAGATCGGCGCAGACGCCGTCAGCACCTCCTGACCCTGGATGTTCTTGGTGCCTGCCAGCGAATCCGGGTTAGGGCTGGTGCTCCCGGCTTGCGCCGCCTGCACCTGCAGCAACTTGGACATATCCGTGTTGCGCAGCACCAGGCTGATGTCGGGGTGCGCGATCAGGCGCCCCTGGGCACCTACGACATAGGCGTGCCCGCGCTCGCCGACCTTGATCTGTGAAACCACGTCCCAGATCAGCTTGAGATTGACTTCGGCTATGCTGACGCCTGCATCCTTGCGGGTGCCGGCCAGCGAAAGCGTCATATACGGCTCGGACTCCCGCCGGAAATATACCGGCCCGTAGTAAACCTTGTTCGCGACGGCTTCGGTGAATTTCGCATCGTGCGAAAGGTTGAGCCCGCTATCCACGACATCCATGGCTAGTCGCGATACTCTAAGGCGCTCCTTGCCCGTCGAATCCACCTGCGCCAATTCGGTAATTGCCGGCACCTGGCGCAGCAGGCGCAGCGCGTCGAACCGCCGCTGCTCGATCGAGCCGGCCGACCATGGCAACTGGGTTGTCCAGCCGAGCTGGCTTTCAATTTCCTTGATGAACTGGCTGATTTTCGCCGCCGCTGCCTCAGCCTGCTCGTGCTGGATCCGGATAAGGGCGATCTTGTGCTCGCGGTAATAAAAGAAAACCTCGAAGATGCCGTTCGACAGCAACGCAATGCCGACCACCGCGACGAACAGCGCGACATATTTGGTGAACAGCCGGCTGCGAACCTTGGTCCCCGAGGGCTCTGCCGGTGCCGCATCGACAAGCGACGGCGATGACAGCGTCGGGCCGTGAGCCGCGTCGGGATGGACAGTGATGCTCATCGCGGCCAGCCTAGCAAGAAGGCGCCCGCTTGTCTCTCATCGCACTGGGGGAATCAGCCGATCAACGCATCGGCGGGCACCCGCAGCCCTGCCGTGCGCGTCTCGGCCTAGGTCGGTTTAAGCGCCTCGGGGCCGACCTCGAAATCCGCGATCTCCTTGCTGCGCTGGGATTCGGCAGCCGCACGGTGATCTGTCGCAATCGCCACGTAAACCGCTGGCAGCACGAACAAAGTGAACAGGGTTCCAATCGACATGCCGGCGACCACCACAAGCCCGATCGAGAAACGGCTCGCCGCGCCCGCACCCGATGCCGTCAGCAGCGGCAGCAAGCCGGTGACCATCGCCGCCGTCGTCATCAGGATCGGTCGGAGCCGGACCCGCGCGGCCATCTCTATCGCGGAACGCCGGTCGAGGCCCTCATTGAGCTGCAATTCGTTGGCGAACTCGACCATCAGGATGCCGTGCTTGCTGATCAGGCCGACCAGCGTGAGCAGTCCCACCTGGGTGTAGATATTCATGGTGGCGGCGCCGAAGAAAAGTGGGATCAAAGCGCCGACGATCGCCATGGGAACGCTGATCATGATCACCAGCGGATCGCGCAGACTCTCGAACTGGGCCGCCAACACCAGGAAGATGATGATCAGCGCGAATCCGAAGGTGATGGCGAGCTGATTTCCCTCCTGCACATATTGGCGTGAATCCGAAAGGTAATCGTGGTTGAAACCAGTCGGCAACTTCTTCGCCTCGCCTTCAAGGAATTCCACCGCCTGCCCTACGGTCACGCCCGGCATCGGCACTGCCTGGAATGTTGCTGAGTTCAACTGGTTGTAGTGGCTGAGCGCGTTCGGATCAGTTGCCGTCTCGATCGAAACCACCGTCGACAGCGGCACCTGCTGGCCGCTCGAGGAGGCTACATAGTAACCACCCAGCGCCTCGGGCGACAGGCGCTCGCTGCGTGGCACCTGCGGAATGACCTGGTAAGAGCGGCCCTCCAGATTGAACCTGTTGACGTAATTGCCGCCGAGCAGCGTCGCGAGCGTACTGCCGATGTTCGCCATGGTGATGCCGAGATCGCTCGCCTTTGAACGATCAATCTTGACGCGAACTACCGGCTGATTGAAGTCGAGATCGCTGTCGGACACGATGAACAGCCCGCTTTTACGCGCGGCGTCCTTTAGCTTCAGCATTTGCTCATAGACTGCCTGGAAGCCGGCAGTCGAGCTGATCACCATCTGGACCGGCAAGCCACCGGGTCCGCCAGGCAGCGGCGGCAGGTTGAACGCAAAGGCATTGACGCCCTCGATCTTGCTTAGCTGGGCCTGCACCAACGGTTTCAGCGCAATCGAGGAGCGCTTGCGCTCGTCCCACGGCTTGAGCAGCATGCCGGCGATCCCGTTCTGCGGGCCGTTGATGCCGTTCAGAACGAAACGCAGATCGGTCTCGGGGAAGCTCGCGAAAGCCTTGTCGAGTTTCTCGCCGTAATAGTCCAGATAATCGATGTTGGCGTATTTCGGCGCCTTGGTCACCGAGAACACGATGCCCTGGTCTTCTTCGGGCGCGAGTTCCTTTGATGTGTGCAAATACAGGAAGCCAACCAGACCGAGAATGGTCAGCGCGAACAATCCCGTGATCGGGCGGTAATCCAGCGAACGATCGAGTTGCCTGCCGTACCAGCGCGTTACCGACCCGAAGACGCGATTGACGGCTCTGGAAAATCGCCCTTCCTCGGCGGTTTTCAGGAAAACCGAACACATCATCGGCGAAAGCGTCAAAGCGATCACGCCGGAAACGATAACCGAGCCCGCCAAGGTGAACGCAAACTCGCGAAACAGCGAACCGGTGAGGCCGCCGAGGAAACCGATCGGCGCGTACACCGCTGCCAAGGTGATGGTCATCGAGATCACCGGTCCGACAATCTCGCGCGCGCCCTGCATGGCGGCCTGGACCGGCGGCTTGCCCTCTTCGAGATGACGGTGAATATTTTCCACCACCACAATTGCGTCATCGACGACGAGGCCGATCGCCAGCACCATCGCGAGCAGCGTCAGCAGATTGAAGCTGAACCCGGCTATCAGCATCAGGCTGCAAACACCGATCAGTGACAGCGGAATAGTGACCACCGGGATAACCACCGAGCGGAACGATGCGAGGAATAGGAAGATCACCACCACAACGATGATGACCGCCTCACCCAGGGTTTTCTCCACCTCGTCGATCGACGATTGAATGAATTTGGTTGAATCGTACGCGACCTTCATCTTCATCGATGGCGGCAGATTTCGTTCGAGCTCCGGAAACAGCGCGCGAACGCCTTTCACCAGCGTCAGCGGGTTGCCCTGGGGCGTTGCCTGCACGCCGATGAAGATCGCGTGCTCGCCGTTGAAGGCCACACTGGCATCGGTGCTCTGGGCTGCAAGTTCGACGGTAGCGATGTCCTCCATGCGCACGAAGCCGCCGTCCTTGGATTTCACGATCA
>JAICIT010000141.1 GCA_025960445.1 Bradyrhizobium sp.
CGCAGGCTTGCCAACATCGATCCGAATTTCAATTCCAGCCAGGCGATGCGCGCTTTTGCAAAGTCGGCGGAGCCGATCAATATCGCCAGCGAAGTAGGGAACATCTTTCGCCGCGCGTTTACAAAACTCAAAAACGGTCGCGGCGGACCGGTCATAGTCGAAATTCCGTCGGACATGTGGAACGAGGAAGTACCGGAGCCGCTGAACTACACCCCCGTATTAAGAACGCGCTACGGCGCCGATCCCGTGCATGTGAGGGAAGCGGCGGCGTTGCTGATCAACGCCAAACGGCCGGTGATTTATGCCGGCCAAGGCGTGCACTACGCTCAGGCATGGCCTCAGCTAAAGCGATTGGCGGAGCGGCTCGCGATCCCCGTCACCACAAGTCTCGGCGGCAAGTCGTCCTTTCCCGAGACGCATCCGCTTTCGCTGGGCTCCGGAGGCCTGGCAGTCCCGCGCGCCGTGCCGAAATTTCTCGGCGAGGCCGATGTGATTTTCGGGATCGGTTGCTCGTTCACCGAGACGTCGTTCGGCGTCGCGATGCCCAAGGGCAAAACCATCATCCATTCGACTCTGGACCCAGCCCATCTCAACAAGGATGTCGAGGCGAAAATTGGCCTTGTTGGGGACGCCGGGCTGGTGCTCGATGCGCTGCTCGAACAGATCGGTAAGACCGTGAAATCGGATCGGGATGCCAGCTCCGCTGCTGCCGAAATAGCCGCCTCTCACAAGGAGTGGCTGGCGAAATGGATGCCGAAGCTGACCAGTAACGATGCCCCGCTCAATCCCTATCGCGTGCTCTGGGATCTGCAGCACACCGTCGACATACAAAACACCATCATCACTCACGACGCCGGCAGCCCGCGTGACCAGCTCTCTCCGTTCTGGAAGGCCGTCGAACCGTTGTCCTACATCGGTTGGGGCAAGACCACGCAGCTTGGTTATGGACTGGGCCTTGCCATGGGCGCCAAACTTGCCAAGCCGGACAAGCTTTGCATCAACATCTGGGGAGATGCCGCGATCGGGTTTACCGGGATGGACTTCGAGACCGCGGTGCGTGAGCGCATTCCGATCATGTCAATCCTGCTGAATAATTTCAGCATGGCGATCGAACTCAAGGTGATGCCGATTTCGACCGAGAAATATCGCTCGACCGATATTTCCGGAGATTATGCCGCGATGGCTCGGGCGTTCGGCGGGCATGGCGAGCGCGTGACGAAGCCCGAAGACATCATCCCGGCGATCCAACGGGGAATCCAGAAGACGCGGGAAGGCATCCCGGTGCTGCTGGAGTTTATCACCAGCAAGGAGACCGAAGTTTCCAGGCCGGGGACCTGAAGCCGCTCGTTTTGAGCCGACCGCGTGCAAAGACGGCGCTGGCCGAGATGCGCCCGAGATGAAATAATCGAATGATTTCGATGTGAAGAGCATGGGTATTGCCGCCCGGCAGCCCTGATTTATGAACTCGGCGCCGCCAGCATGGCAAAATTGGATTTGACTGAATGAGCACGCGTCCCCCCGATGTGGTGGCCGATCTCAGGCGGGAGAACGCCCGGCTTCAGAACGAGAACGCGCGCCTGTCCAATGAGATCAGAGAGGCGCTGGAACGACAAACCGCAACAGCCGACATCCTGAAGGTGATCGCTAGCTCTCCCTCTGACGTCCAGCCGGTGTTCGAAGCGATCGCGACGAGCGCCAATAGGCTGATCGGCGGGTTCTCGACCGCGGTGTTGCGCTTCATTGGCGACGAACTTCACCTGGCCGCGTTCACACCGACCAACCCTGCCGCCGATGACACGCTCAAGGCATCATTTCCCAGACCGATTGTGGAATTTCCACCGTTTATGCTGGTTCGCGATGGCCAGACGGTAGAACTTGCGGACACCGAGGCGGAAGATGTGCCGCAACTGAACAGGGATATGGCGCGGTTGCGCGGATATCGCAGCATGCTGTTCACCCCGCTGATGAATTGCGGCGAGCCGATCGGCTTGATAAGCGTCACGCGAAAGCAGCCGGGCACGTTTGCCGCTCACGACATTCATCTGCTTCAGACCTTCGCCGATCAGGCGGTGATCGCGATCGAGAATGTTCGCCTCTTCGAACAAGTGCAGGCCCGCACGCGCGACCTCTCAGAGTCGCTGCAACAGCAAACTGCGACTGCAGACGTGCTCAAGGTCATCAGCCGCTCGGCGTTCGACCTGCAAGCGGTGCTCGATGCTTTGCTCGCCTCAGCCTGCCGCCTGTGCAAAGCCGAATTTGGTACGATACGCTACCAAAGGAACGGTGAGTATCGGCTTGCAGCGACGTTCGGCTGCGAGCCAGAATGGATCGAGCATTTCGCAAAATATTCCACGACGCCTGATCGAAGTTCCGTCTTTGGGCGGACGATCGTCGAAGGGCGTGCAGTGCACATTCCCGACGTGCTTGCTGATCCGGATTTCAAGCGTCCGGAAGCACAGAAACTCATAAATTTCAGGGCGGCACTCGGTGTGCCCCTCGTTCGCGAGCGGCAGCCTTTCGGCGTGATCAACCTGTTCCGTTTCGAAGTAGGTTCGTTCAACGAGAAGCAGATCGAACTTGTTTCGACTTTCGCCGACCAGGCGGTCATCGCAATCGAGAATGCGCGTTTGTTCGAGGAGGTGCAGGCGAGAACACTCGAACTCTCCGAAGCCCTGACTTATCAGACCGGGAGCAGCAACATCCTCAGGGTCATCGCTTCCTCTCCGACCGATGTCGGGCCGGTACTCAAGGCTATTGTCGAGAGTGCCTGCGAGCTCTGCGAAGCGGACGACGCTATGGTAGTTCTGAGGGATGGCGGCGATCTCGTCTTCAAGGAGCAGCACGGCTCAATCCCGGTTGTCTGGAATAGATTGCCGATCAGCCGTAACTGGGTTGCCGGCCGCACGGTGGTCGATCGCAAGCCGATTCATATCCATGATCTTCTCTCTCCTGAAGGAGAAGAGTTTCCCGATGCCCGGCAATTCGCGCTCCTTACCGGCGTTCGTACCATCCTCGGCGTTCCCCTGCTGCGCGAAGGCGAGAGCATTGGTTCGATTATTCTGCGGCGAACCGAACGTCAGCCATTCAGCGACCGGCAGATCACGTTGCTGCAAACCTTCGCCGATCAGGCCGTCATTGCGCTTGGCAATGTCCGGCTATTCGAGCAGGTTCAGACGCGGACCAAGGAACTCTCGCAATCCCTCGATGAGTTGCGGGCCGCGCAGGATCGTTTGGTCCAGACCGAGAAGCTCGCGTCGCTGGGTCAACTCACGGCCGGCATCGCACACGAGATCAAAAACCCGCTCAATTTCGTCAATAACTTTTCGGCAATGTCAGCGGAGCTGACTGACGAGTTGAATGATGTGCTCAAGCAGGCTTCGCTGAACGAGTCTATCCGCAACGAAATCGATGAGTTGAGCCGTCTGCTGAAAGAAAATCTGCAAAAAGTTGTCCAGCACGGCCAGCGCGCCGACTCCATTGTCAAGAACATGTTGCTCCATTCGCGAGAGGGTTCGGGCGAGCACCGGCCCGCAGATATAAACGCAATCCTCGATGAGAGCCTCAATCTCGCTTATCACGGCGCGAGGGCCGAGAAGCCGCAGTTCAATGTAACGCTGCAACGCGATTTCGACGAAGGCGCCGGCATGATCGACGTGTTTCCGCAGGAGATCACGCGTGTCTTGCTGAATTTGATTTCGAACGGTTTCTATGCAGTGAGCAAACGCAAAATAGAGAATCGCGACCCAGGCTTCGAGCCGGTGCTGAGCGCAGCTACCAGGAACCTCGGTGATGCCGTGGAAATCCGAATTCGCGATAATGGGACCGGTATCCCGGCCGAGGCAAAGGAAAAGATGTTCAACCCGTTCTTTACGACCAAGCCGGCCGGAGAAGGAACCGGGCTTGGTCTTTCGATGAGCTACGACATCATCGTGAAACAGCATGGTGGGAAGATAGAGGTCGAGACGGAGCTCGGCCGTTTCACCGAGTTCAGGATTGTCCTCCCGCGGACGGGCTCTAATTCAGCCAAGAGAAATCTGACATGAGTGTTTTGGTTCTTGTGGTCGATGACGAGCCCGACGTCGAAGCACTGTTCCGCCAGCAATTCCGGCGCGATCTGCGTGCGCAACGCTTCATGATGGAGTTTGCAATTTCGGCTAAGGACGCGCTGACGCGGATAGCCGATACCAGGGAGCAGTTGCTGATCTTGATCTTGTCGGACATCAACATGCCCGGCATGACCGGATTGGAAATGCTTCCCAAGGTCAAGCAGATCAGGCCCGACGTGCCCGTCATCATGATCACCGCCTACGGCGATCCCGAGACCAGGCGCAAGGCGCTTGCCGAGGGCGCGAGCGGGTTATTGACCAAACCGATCGACTTCAGCGCGCTGAGGGAGGAAATCGACACTCGGCTGGCACAGTCCAGCTAAACAGCGATCACGGTTTGAAGAATGCCGGGTCATTCAGCGCCTTGATCATGGTGTCGACCATGTCGGCGGCCCCATGGTCCTCGCGTTCCTCCAGGAGTTCCCACATCTTGCGGAGGTTGGCGCGCATCGGCGCCTTCAATGAGGGATCCCGCTCGATCAGGGTCCGCGCGATGCAGAATGCGATGCCCTCGCTACCCATTCTGGTTTGTTCGATCGAGGGTTTGCTCATGGCTGTCTCCTGGTCGATTTCGTGGCTGACTTCCGGCCGCTGGTAGATCAAATCGCCGGCGATAGATAGGGCGATAGCTAGTCTGGGTTGGCGAACTGGGTTGTGTAGCGAGCGGCTATCAGATCCTCTTACCCGTTAAACGTCCGCCCTACTCCGCTATCTCAAGCTGGGTGCCGGGGCCGGCCAACGGCTTCTCTTCCATCAGGATCATGCAAAGCGCCGCGCAAGCGAGCAGCGCTGCTGCCGCACCGAACACAAATCGGAACGCGGCGATCATATCGGCCGGCGCAATCGAATTTACCGGCCCCCGATGCTCTCCGGCCAGCGAAATGTCCGCGCCGAGCGCCATCAACAAGATCGCGGTGAATGCAGCCACGGTGAACGAGGCCATCAGGGCGCGGAAAAAATTCATCGCACCCGTAATGGTGCCGACCTGCGAGCGCGCTACCGAATTCTGCAGCGACACCACGCTGACCGGAAATGTCGTGCCGAGACCAAACGCGAGCACCGACAGCAGCACGAGCAGGACCCAAAGCGGCAGCACGGTGAACGCAAGCACGAATGCCACCATGGCCGCGGAAGCAGTCCCGATGATCGCGACGCGCTTGTAGTGTTTGGCGCGCGCCATGGTGCGGCCGGCGATCGCCGAACCGCCGGTTGAAATAGCCGCCAGCGGAATAAGTGCGAGGCCCGCTTCGCTAGCGCTCAGATGATAGACCACCTGATAATAAAGCGGCAGGTGCACGGTTAAGCCCAACATCGCACCCATCGCGCAGCCGCCAGCCGCCATAGCGTAAGGCACCACTTTGCCACCGAGCAGCGACAGCGGCAGGAAGGGCTCCTCCGCCCTGCCCGCCTGCCATACGAAGGCAAGCGCGAGCGCAATGGATGCACCGATCATCGCGGTGATCACGGGCGATATCCAGGGATAACGGTTGCCGCCCCACGTCAGCACCAGCATGAAAACGACCGCCGAACCCATCAACAGCACACCGCCGAGCCAGTCAATTTTGCGCCTGCGGTGAAATACCGGGATTTTAGTCATCTTCGGCAAAAGCAACGCCAGCGATGCAAGTCCGAGCGGCACGTTGATCCAGAAGATCATCGACCAGTGCAGGTGTTCGGCGAAAATGCCGCCGAGAATGGGCCCTCCGATACCGGCTGCCATCCACACGCCGCTGAAATAAGCCTGATAGTGCCCGCGCTCGCGCGGGGTTACCACGTCCGAGATCACGGTCTGCACGATCGGCATAATGCCGCCCCCGCCCAGGCCCTGTAGCCCGCGTCCTATAATCAACACCGGCATGCTCGGCGCCAATCCGCAGAGCACGGAGCCCGCGATGAAAAGGCTGAGCGCGGTGACGATCATCGCGCGCCGGCCGTAGATGTCGCTGAGCGTGCCGAATACCGGCGCTACCGCGGTCGCAGCCAGCAGATAGGCCGTGATCACCCAGGACAGATTGGAAACGTCCTGGAATTGCTTGCCGATAGTCGGCAACGCGGTCGCCACGATGGTCTGGTCGAGCGCAGCCAGGAACATCGTGAGCATCAGGCTCATCAGGATGGTGTGAACTTCGCTGGGCGTTAACGGCAGGGCGGCTGGGGCGCCGCCGAGTTCGATCGCTGTTTCGATCGGGATGCGCGGCAACTCGCCTGCAGTGCTGGCTTCGGGCAGTCTCTTTTGCCCGGCCGGGCGCTGGCTCTGCCGTTCGAATTTATTCATGCGGACGTTTGTTTATGGCGTGCGCGACGGAGGTCGCGAGCAAATGAGTCGTGACCTGATCCTTAACGAAAGAATCTGAAACGCGGCAGCAGGTCAGGCGCATGGGTGCGTCCCACGACGTCGACAGCGCGCTAGTGGAATGGATTTGACATTCGCGACCCACCTGGCCGCGGGCTCACGAAGCGAATGTCAAATCCGAAACTCCACTAGAAACCTATATTTGCTAGTGGTCCTTGATTCTAACATTCGCAAAGACCCTCGCTGAAACGGGATGCGAATGTTAGAATCAGACCACTAG
>JAICIT010000142.1 GCA_025960445.1 Bradyrhizobium sp.
CGCTTCGCCAGTCGCGAGACGAACTGTGTGCGGATTTTCGAATACGGCGCGCGTCTTGACGATGTGCGCGCCGGATTTTTCGACATTGGTGGTGTAGATGCCCTCCAGCCGAGCGATTTCCTTGTCCTTGTTGGCGACCAGGGTGCGCCAGTCGAACGTTGCCGAAGGAATGGTCCAGCCGAACCCGGCGGCATCCGCGATCTCGAAATGAACGTGCGAGCCAAGCACGAAGAGTTTTTTCGGGACGCAGCCGCGGATCACGCAGGTGCCGCCCATCCGGTATTCTTCCGCAACCATCACGCGCGCGCCATGGCCGGCCGCGATCCGGGCGGCTCGAACCCCGCCCGAACCTCCTCCGATCACGAACAGATCGACGTCGAACTCAGTCATCTCAGCCCCGATCCGAACCAGCCTGCGTGATCAGATCTCTTTGCCCCGCTTGCGCATCTCGGCGCGAAATTCGCCATTGACTGCCTCGGCGAAGCTCTGCGCCCACTGGTTCATGTAGGACATGCTGTATTGAATCGCCCTCGGCTCGGCCTTCAACAATTTCTGGCCGAGTGCCGATTTGTAGAACGTCACCAGATCCTTCAACTCCTGCTCGGTGAACTCGTTGGCGTAGGCGTTCGCCATGCCCTCACCGATTTCCTTTTCGCGGCCAGCAAGCTTCTGTGCAACCACGACCGCGACCTCGTTGAGGTCTTTCTGGTAGTTCAGATTGGTCTGCAGGAACTGGTCCTTGGTTTTCTGCACGATATTTGGCACCGCATTCGCATACATCGCGCTTGCATTCTTCAACGCGAGAATCTCTTTGGCCGCCGCAATCGCCGCCGGCGAAGCCTGCTTGTGCTGTGGAGCCGGCTGCTGCGCTTTGACCGGGACGCCGCTCAGGGCCAATCCGAGCACAAGGCCCGCGGCCGTGAAAAATCCTGCAAGCCTCTTCATTCCGATTCTCCTAATTGCGGCCTTATGGCCGTTCGACGACGCGAATTCCCTGAGGGCCAGCCAGCATCGCCAGGGTGGCAAGACCAATGAACAGCCCGTGCTCGACAACTCCGGGGATGCCGGTCAGCAGACCGGCCAGGCGCGGAGCGTCGGTTATTCGTCCAAGATGGGCGTCAACGATCCAGTGGCCGCCATCGGTGACAAAAACGTGGCCGTCCTTGCCCTTTCGAACCACCATTTGCCCGGAAACGCCGCCCTGCGCAAATGCCTTTGCGATCGCCCTTTGGGTCGCGGCGAAGCCGAAAGGGATCACTTCCACCGGCAGCGGAAAGCGACCGAGAACTCCCACCCATTTGGAATCATCCGCGATCACGATCATGCGATCCGATGCCGCGGCAACGATCTTTTCCCGCAGCAATGCGCCGCCGCCGCCCTTGATGAGATTGAGCGCGGGATCGATCTCGTCCGCGCCATCGACGGTCAGGTCGAGCTGATCGACTTCATCAAGCGTAGCCAGCGGAATCCCGCATCTGAGGGCATCGGCGCGGGTTGCTTCCGATGTCGGTACACCAATGATCTGTAGCCCGGCGCTAACCCGCTCGCCCAGAAGCTCAACGAAGTGTTTCGCGGTGGAGCCGGTCCCCAGACCAAGTCTCATGCCGTCATGTACGTATTCGAGCGCCCGCGCGGCGGCCTGCCGCTTCAGTTCATCCATGTTCACGAGCCGACGGTGCCCCCAAGCAAGTGCCCGGCACGCGAGCCCTCGCGCGCTGGCGGGCATGTCTACCGCCGTTCTCCCACGAGTAACAGTGCCATCCGGCGGGAAGAACGGCCAAATCGGCCGCATTTGCGGCCGGCTGCGGCGCTCTCCCCGACGCTTGCGCAGCCGCATGCGGACGGATACGGCTTTTGTCATGACCCCAGCCCACATCGTTGTGTTCGACCTTGACGGCACGCTCGTGGATACGGCGCCCGACTTGATCAACGCGCTCAATTTCGTTCTCGATCGCGAGGGCCTGCCTCCGGTGCCGTTTGAACCAGCGCGCAAGATGATCGGCGCAGGCGCGCGCAAGATGATCGAGCGGGGCCTGGAATTGGAAGGCCGCTCCGCAACCATCGAAGATATCACCCGCCTCACCTCCGATTTCATCGACCATTATGCCGCCCATATCGCTGACGCATCGCGCCCGTTCGAAGGCGTGGAAAACGCGCTTGGCGATCTCCAGCGGCTCGGCTTCCGATTGGCTGTTTGCACGAACAAGCTGGAATGGCTGTCGAAGCTGCTGTTGGATCAGCTCGGAATGAGTTCGCGCTTTTCCGCGATTTGCGGGGCCGACACGTTCGGAGTTTCCAAGCCCGATCCGGCGATCCTGAAGCAGACCGTCGCACGCGGCGGCGGCCATCTCTCCTCCGCGATCATGGTCGGCGATGCCGGTCCGGATGTCGGGGTTGCCCGGCGGGCCGGCATTCCCGTCATTGGCGTCGAATTCGGCTATACTGAGGTTCCCATCGCCGATCTCAAACCGGATCGCCTCATCAACCACATGAGCGAGCTTTCTGAGGCGGTGCAAAGCCTGATGTCTCAGCGGCAGGCCACCTGAATGTCCCGACCCTCTGTAGTTGCCCGCGCTGTCTCGGCCTCTTATTCCAGGGTTTCCCTGGTTTCGCACCCTGCTCGCTCTACAGCCAAGCGAGGCGATTGTGGGCAGGCGCTATCATGCATACATTGTGAGGGCGCCCCATTTGGTTTGGTGCTCAGGTTTCCCCGGCAATGTTGACCAAGGCCTGGTGAATGAACGGATCAACGCTGAATCCCGCCGCATCGCTGTCTCGTCCAATGACCGACCCTTTTGGGCGGACCATCACCTATTTGCGGGTCTCGGTCACGGACCGCTGCGATCTCCGCTGCTTCTATTGCATGTCGGAAGACATGACATTCCTGCCCAAGGCCGACCTTCTCACCCTGGAAGAACTCGACCGGCTCTGCTCGGCCTTCATCGCCAAGGGCGTGCGGAAGTTGCGATTGACCGGGGGCGAACCATTGGTCCGGCGCAATGTGATGTCGCTGGTGCGCTCGCTCTCGCGTCATCTTGAAACCGGCGCCCTCAAGGAACTTACGCTGACGACCAACGGTTCCCAGCTCGCACGCTTCGCCGGCGAATTACGCGACTGCGGTGTGCGCCGCGTCAACGTATCCATGGATACGCTCGATCCGGCGAAATTCCGCGCGATCACACGCTGGGGCGACCTCGAGAAGGTCATGGCCGGCATCGAGGCCGCCCGCGCTGCGGGGCTCGCTGTCAAGATCAATGCGGTCGCCCTGAAGAACCTGAACGAGGATGAAATTCCCGCCTTGATGGAATGGGCGCACGGCAAGGGCATGGCGCTGACTCTGATCGAGGTGATGCCGATGGGCGACATCGGCGAAGGGCGGATCGATCAATACGTGCCGCTATCGATGGTTCGCGCCCGTCTCGCCAAGCAATACACCCTGACCGATGTCGACGATGATACCGGCGGCCCGGCCCGTTACGTTCGGGTTGCCGAGACCGGCGGCAAGCTCGGCTTCATCACCCCAATGACCCATAATTTCTGCGAGTCCTGTAACCGGGTGCGGATCACCTGTACCGGGACACTGCACACCTGCCTCGGCCACGAGGATGCCTCCGACCTGCGCAAACCGCTACGGACCTCAGCCGACGATGACCTGCTCAGTGCGGCGATTGACCGCGCCATAGGGCTCAAGCCGAAGGGCCACGACTTCATCATCGACCGGCGGCACAATCGCCCGAGCGTCAGCCGGCATATGAGCGTTACCGGGGGCTGATCCCACGGCGGCATCGGTGGAATCCGCCGGGCTAATTCCCATGGAATATCAACAAACTTCCGATTGACGGCGGCTTTGCGCGCTGGAATGGTGCGGCGGCTTCATGCTAGCCCGGCTGGATAGGCCATTGCGCCCGATGGGTGCAATCAAGACGGCGGAAGCGCAGCTAGGAGGATCATCGTTGCAATCGCTCTTGAAAATGAGCCGCGGTATCGACGCGTTCACGAGGTGGACCGGCAAGCGCTTGGCCTGGCTGATCCTGCTCGCGGTGGTGGTGTCGGCGCTTAACGCGATCATCCGCAAGATGTTCGACACCTCATCCAATTCCTGGCTCGAGCTGCAATGGGTGCTGTTCAGCATCGTCTTCCTGCTGTGCTCGCCATGGACGTTGCTCGACAACGAACATATCCGCATCGATATCGTCAATAACCTGCTGCCCAAGCAGGTGCGAAGCAGTATCGACATACTCGGTCATGCGTTCTTCCTGTTGCCGCTGACCATCGTCATGATCATCACCGGCGGCCCGTTTTTTCTTCGGTCGTTCGAGATCAACGAGCAATCGGGCAACGCCGGTGGCCTGCCGCAATGGCCGGCCAAATCCCTCGTCATTGTCGGGTTTGCCTTCCTGCTGGTCCAGGGCATTTCCGAATTGATCAAACGTGTTGCCGTCATGCGCGGGATCATTCCTGATCCTCATGCATCGCAGGTGAATGCTATGGAGGCTGAGGTCGAGCACCTCGTCGAGGCGATCGAAAAGCACTGATCGCGGACGCGGTCGCAGGGGGAATAGATGTCAGCGTTTCTTATCGCCAATATGGCGCCGATCATGTTCGCGTCATTGGTCGTCGTCCTGCTGCTCGGGTACCCGGCGGCATTCTCGCTTGGCGCGGTCGGCCTGATCTACGCGTTTGTGGGAATCCAGCTCGGCGAATTCCGCCCGGACTTCCTGCAGGCGCTCCCCGAGCGCGTCTACGGGGTCATGAACAACGACACGCTGCTGGCCATCCCGTTCTTTACCTTCATGGGGCTGGTGCTTGAACGATCGGGCATGGCGGAAGACCTGCTCGATACCATCGGGCAGTTATTCGGCACTGTTCGCGGCGGTCTTGCCTACGCCGTCGTTTTCGTGGGCGCGCTGCTCGCAGCCACCACGGGCGTGGTCGCGGCGTCCGTGATCTCGATGGGCCTGATCTCACTGCCTATCATGTTGCGCTACGGCTATGACCGCCGGGTAGCGACCGGCATCATCGCTGCGTCCGGCACTCTGGCGCAAATTATCCCGCCATCGCTGGTGCTGATCGTGATGGCCGACCAGCTCGGCAAATCCGTCGGAGACATGTACGAGGGCGCCTTCATTCCAGGCCTGGTGCTCGCGGGCCTGTATGCGGGTTACGCATTCCTGATAACGCTGGTATTTCCGAAAGCAGCGCCGGGTCTGCCTGCGGACGCAATCGGCTTTCGCGAGGACAGCGGCAGCCGCGGGTTACTTTCCCTCGGCGTGCTGTTCATCGCCAGTTGCGTGTTCGGCTGGTTCATGATGCGCAATTCCGAGTCGCATGGCGCCGACTTCGTCGTGCTCAGCATGTTTTTCGGCATCCTGTTCGCGTTCTTCGTCGCGGTGCTCAACTGGGTTATCGACAAGCTTACCGGCTTCCGCTTTTTGTCGAAAATGGCCCAGCAGACCACCTTCGTCATGGTGCCGCCGCTGTTCCTGATATTTTTGGTGCTGGGTACGATCTTCATCGGTCTCGCCACGCCGACCGAGGGTGGCGCGATGGGCGCATCGGGCGCCATCATCCTTGGCGCCCTCAAGCGGCGGCTGAGCTGGGATTTGATCCGCCAGGCTACTGAATCGACCGCCAAGCTTTCAGCGTTTGTCGTCTTCATTCTGGTCGGCGCGCGCGTTTTCTCGCTGACCTTCTACGGCGTCAACGGCCACGTCTGGGTCGAACATCTCTTGACGTCCTTGCCGGGCGGTCAAGTCGGCTTTCTCATCTTCGTCAACGCGTTTGTGTTTGTGCTCGCCTTCTTCCTCGATTTCTTCGAGCTGGCCTTTATCGTGATTCCGCTGCTCGGGCCCGCCGCTGAACACCTCGGCATCGATCTGATCTGGTTCGGCGTGATTCTCGGGGTCAACATGCAGACGTCGTTCATGCACCCGCCGTTCGGGTTCGCGCTGTTCTACCTTCGCTCGGTGGCGCCAAAGGATTCCTACCTCGACCGGGTCACCGGCAAACGCATGGAGCCGGTCACGACCGGGCAGATCTACTGGGGAGCGGTGCCGTTCGTCGTGATCCAGGTGATGATGGTCCTGCTGGTCATCCTGTTCCCGTCGATGGTCATGCACTACAAGGGCGCGTTGTCGACGATCGATCCCAACACGATCAAAATCGAGATTCCGCAGATGGAAGCGCCGCCGCTGGATTTTGGCCCACCGCCGAAACAATAATCGCGCTCTCGCGCCAACAAAAAACCCCGGAGCTTACGTCCCGGGGTTTTTTACTTTGACCGAACTGCTTGCCGCAATCAGCTCTGCGAGTGGCGTGCCATGAAGTTGTCGTAGCCGACCTCGGCGACCTGGAACCACTGGTAGCCGTTGTTCGAGAACGTCGTCAGCGAGTCCAGGACTTTCTTGAAGTTCGCGTTGGTGCTGGCGACCTCCTTGTACAATTCCTTCGAGGCCTTGATGGATGCATCCATAATAGGTGGCGAGAATGCATGCAGCTTGGTCCCGTTGGCGAGCAACTTGCGCAGCGCCAGCGGGTTGGCGGCATCATACTTCGCCATCATCCAGTTGTTCGCGTAGTGACCGGCCTGTTCGAGAATGCTTTGATAGTATTTCGGCAGCGCATTCCACTTCTCGAGATTGACGAAGCTCAA
>JAICIT010000143.1 GCA_025960445.1 Bradyrhizobium sp.
CAGACCATGCTGATCCTGATGGTCTGGGGCGCGCTGTTCTTCATCGCGGGAATGCGGATGTTCTGGGTGTTGGGCCTTGCGGGAGCGGCGAGCGCCGGCCTGTTCGGAGCCTATCTTCTGGTGCCGCACGTCGCCGGCCGCATCAAGCGCTTCATGAACCCGGCATCAGGAGATACATTTCAGGTCGATACGGCGATGGAGGCGTTTTACAACGGCGGCTGGTTTGGACTCGGCCCCGGCGAGGGCATCGCGAAACGCAGCCTGCCGGATAGCCACACCGATTTCGTATTCGCGGTAGCCGCGGAGGAATTCGGCATCATCCTTTGCCTCGCGCTGCTTGCGCTGTTCGCCTTCATCGTGATGCGCGTGTTGTCGCGCGCCTACGCGAGCGAGGATATGTTCGCGCGATTTGCCGCTTCGGGTCTTGCGATCCTGTTTGGCGTGCAGGCCGCGATCAACATGTCGGTCAATCTGCAGTTGATACCGGCCAAGGGCATGACGCTGCCTTTTATCTCGTATGGCGGTTCATCGATGGTGTCGCTGGCCTACGGCGTGGGCATGATGCTGGCATTGACGAGACAGCGGCCCCGCACCGAGATGGAATCGATCGGCAACGCCAACGCGGTGCAAAACTACGCCTGATGACGGGCGCCGCCGTATCGGCTATTTGAAAGCATGGACGCATCGCCCCTCATATTGCTGGCCGCGGGCGGCACGGGCGGTCATCTGTTCCCTGCCGAGGCGCTGGGCGTCGAATTGATCAGGCGCGGTCTGCGCGTGCGCCTCGTCACGGACTCCCGCGCGTTGCGCTATAGCGGATTGTTTTCCAAGGAGACAATTGACGTGGTGCCGAGCGCGACCGTGCGCAGCCGCACGCCGTGGTCGCTAGCTCATACCGGCTTAATGCTGGCAGCCGGCAGCGCCGTTTCACTCAATCTGATGCGCCGCCTGAAGCCCGCAGCGGTGATCGGCTTCGGCGGCTATCCGACGTTGCCGCCTGTGCTGGCCGCGCGGCTGTCGGGCGTGCCCTGCCTCATTCACGAGGCTAATGCTGTGCTCGGCCGCGCCAATCGTTTTCTCTCAAGACATGTCAGCGCGATCGCGACTTCGCTGCCCGGTGTGCTCGATCGCGATCCGGCGCTCGCCGGCAAGACCACTGCAGTCGGCACGCCGATGCGCCCACCGATCCTGGAGGCGGCAGCGCTACCATATGTTTCCCCGCAACCGATGGGGCTATTTCGACTGCTCGTGGTCGGAGGCAGCCAAGGCGCGCGCATTATGGCCGATATCGTGCCCGGCGCGATCGAACGGCTGGAGCCTTCGCTGTGGAACAGGCTGATGCTTACGCAGCAGGTGCGTGAGGAAGACTTGCCGCGCGTAAGCGCCGTTTATGGCCGCCTCAACATCAAGGCCGAACTGGCGCCGTTCTTTAGCGATCTGCCGGCGCGGTTGGCATCCAGCGATCTGGTGGTCTCGCGATCGGGCGCCGGCACGGTGGCTGAACTTGCTGCGATCGGCCGCCCATCCATTCTGGTGCCGCTGCCCGGGTCGATCGACCAGGATCAGTTCGCAAATGCCGGCGTGCTCGCCCAAGCCGATGCCGCGCTGCGGATCGTGCAGGCCGATTTTACCCCGGACCGACTCGCTGCGGAAATTTCGGCGCTGGCAGCGGAGCCTGCGAGGCTCGCCGCAATGGCAGCAAGGGCCCGCAGCGTCGGCCGGCTGGACGGCGCCGAGCGGCTGGCTGATCTGGTGATGAAAGTGGCCGGAATCTGAGGTCTTTTCACCCCGGGCAGGTTGCTATGCGTGCGCCCTCGAATGAGCCGAAAAATCGCTTGTCATGTCCCGCGAAAGCGGGGCATCCAATAGACCCGATAACAGGAACAGCTTGATGAGACTACCGCGCGAGATCGGACCGATCCACTTTGTGGGCATCGGCGGTATTGGCATGAGCGGCATAGCCGAGGTTTTGAGCAATCTTGGTTACACCGTGCAGGGTTCCGATGCGTCCGAGAGCGCCAACGTCGCGCGCCTGCGCGAGAAGGGCATCAGGATCAGCATCGGCCACAAATCCGAGAACGTGGCCGGGGCCGACGTGTTGGTGGTCTCGACCGCGATCAAGCGCGACAATCCCGAATTGATGGCGGCCCGCGCACAACGTATTCCGGTGGTGCGCCGCGCCGAGATGCTGGCCGAGTTGATGCGGTTGAAAAGCTGCGTCGCAATCGCGGGCACGCATGGCAAGACCACGACGACGTCGATGGTCGCAGCACTGCTCGATGCCGGCGATCTCGATCCGACGGTGATCAATGGCGGCATCATCAATGCTTACGGCACCAATGCCCGGCTCGGCGCAGGCGAATGGATGGTGGTCGAAGCGGACGAGAGCGACGGGACTTTCCTGAAGCTGCCGGCCGATGTCGCGATCGTCACCAATGTCGATCCAGAGCATCTCGATCACTTCAAGACGTTCGAGGCCGTGCAGGACGCGTTCCGCAATTTCGTTGAAAACGTGCCGTTCTATGGTTTCGCCGTGATGTGCACGGACCATCTCGTGGTGCAGACACTTGTCGGCAAGATTGAGGATCGCCGCATCATCACCTACGGCGAAAATCCGCAGGCCGACGCGCGGCTGATCGATTTCAAGCCGCTCGCCGGCGGTTCCAGCTTCAGCGTTTCATTCCGCGACCGCAAGACCGAGATCGCGCATGAAATTACGGATATCCATCTGCCGATGCCTGGCCGGCACAATGCCCTCAACGCGACGGCTGCAATTGCAGTCGCTCATGAACTGGGGCTGTCGCACGATATCATTCGAAAGGCGATCGCAGGGTTCGGCGGCGTGCGGCGGCGTTTCACCCGCACCGGCGAGTGGAACGGCGTCACCATCATTGACGACTACGGCCATCATCCGGTCGAGATCGCTGCGGTGCTGAAAGCCGCGCGGGAATCCATCAACGGCAAAATCATCGCCGTGGTGCAGCCGCATCGCTTCACACGTCTGCAGTCGCTGTTCGAGGAATTCTGCAGCTGCTTCAATGATGCGGATACGGTTGTGGTTGCCGAAGTTTATCCAGCCGGCGAGACGCCCATTCCCGGCATCGACCGCGAACATTTTGTGCTGGGCCTGCTCGCGCACGGCCATCGCGAAGTGATTCCGCTGCAGAAATCCGCCGATCTCGCCGGGCTCATTCATGGCATCGCCGGCCCCGGCGATTGCGTCGTTTGTCTCGGAGCGGGCAATATCACCCAATGGGCGTATGCGTTGCCCGGCGAGTTGAAGGCGTTGGGGTGAGCGTTGCGATGGAGCTGCCCTCATCAAATCGAATGCGCTGATCGGTTCAATGCCTTTTCCCGACATCACGCCTGAGCTCAAATCCGTGATGCCGGAATTGCGCGGCCGGCTGTTGGCGAACCAGTCACTCGCCGAGTTGACCTGGTTTCGGGTCGGGGGCCCGGCGCAGGTTTTGTTCACGCCGTCGGATGAAGACGATCTCGCCTATTTTCTGGCGCACCTGCCAGGTGAATTGCCGGTCCACGTCGTCGGTGTCGGGTCCAACCTGATCGTGCGCGATGGCGGCATTTCGGGCGTGGTGATCAGGCTCAGTCCGCGCGGCTTCGGCGAGGCCGGCGCTCAGGGAAATGTGGTCAGCGCCGGCGCAGCCGCACTCGACAAGCGCGTGGCCGAAACCGCGGTGGCGGCCAATCTGAGCGGGCTGGAATTCCTGTTCGGCATTCCCGGTACCATCGGCGGCGCGCTGCGCATGAACGCCGGGGCGAATGGCACCGAAACCAAAGACGTCTTGATCGAGGCTGCCGGTATCGGCCGCGACGGCAAAAAACATGCATTCTCAAATGCGGAAATGGAATTCACCTACCGAAATAGCGGCGTCGATGCTGCGATGATTTTTACTTCGGCGCGATTTCGTGGCCAGGTCGCGACGGCGGCGGAGATCCGCGCGCGGATGAACGAGGTGCAGAACCATCGTGAGACGGCGCAGCCGATCCGCGAAAAGACCGGCGGCTCCACTTTCAAGAATCCGCCAGGCCAAAGCGCCTGGAAGCTGATCGATGCCGCTGGCTGCAGAGGCCTGCGTCTCGGCGGCGCCCAAGTCTCGGAAATGCACTGCAATTTCCTTATCAACACCGGCAGTTCAACCGCCAGGGATATCGAATGCCTGGGCGAAACCGTTCGCAAGCGGGTGAAAGATCATTCTGGAATTGAGCTACAGTGGGAAATCAAGCGGATCGGGATCGAGCAAAGCTGATGCGGACCACCATTCTTTTCGGCGGCACCAACAAAGAGCGGCTGGTTTCGGTCGCGACCGCCCAGGCGCTGCATCAGGCATTGCCTGATGCGGACCTGTGGTTCTGGGATGCCGACGATACCGTGCATGAAACCCGCTCCGAGGTGCTGCTGAAGCATGCGCGGCCGTTCGAGGATTCGTTCAAGTCTGGCACGCCAAGCATCGGCCGGATTGAGCAGGCGCTGGATCGAGCGAGGACTGACGAGCGTGTTCTGGTGTTGGGGCTACATGGCGGCATCGCGGAGAATGGCGAACTCCAGGCGATGTGTGAAATGCGCGGCATTCCTTTCACCGGCTCGGACTCGGCGTCCTCGCATCTTGCGTTCGATAAAACCGCCGCCAAGCGCTTTGCCGAGATCGCGGGCGTTAAAGGCCCGCCGGGCGTGGCGCTTGACGATATTGAGCGAGCACTGTCCGAGTATGGCAGGCTGATTGCCAAACCGACGCGCGACGGCTCGAGTTACGGGTTGTTGTTTGTCAACTCGACGCAGGACCTCGTCGCGGTGCGTCTGGCGGCGAAGAACGAAGATTATCTCATCGAGCCATTCATTGCGGGCACCGAGGCGACCTGCGGCGTGCTGGAGCAATTGGATGGCTCGCTGATCGCGTTGCCGCCGATCGAGATTATCCCGCCCGACGGGCCGTTCGATTACGTCGCCAAATATCTCGCCAAAGCGACGCAAGAGATTTGCCCGGGACGTTTTACGCCCGAAATCAGCGGCCAGTTGATGGAGCAATCCCTCAAAGCTCATCGCGCGTTGTCCTGCGGAGGCTATTCGCGCTCGGACTTCATCATCACGGAGAAGGGCCCGGTTTATCTCGAGACCAACACGTTGCCGGGACTCACCAAAGCCTCGCTATATCCCAAGGCACTCAAAGCTCACGGCATCGATTTCGCCGATTTCCTCAAGGACCAGATCACGCTCGCCGTGAAGCGCGCCCGGAAGTAGGTAGAATCGTTACTAACGCGGGCGCGAAGCCGCTGAAAATGCTCAGCTTCGCTCATTGGTAAAGCTTTACGGTTTTCCGACAAACTACTCAAAAGGCGGACCAAATCGCGTCCTGCCTGCACCGGGTTTACCATTTGTTTACGAGTAGGCCCGAAGGTTAACGCTGGCGGCGCACGTGGCGCTTGGCTGCCGGGCGTGAGCCGTGCGGATTTCCGTCGCGACGAGCGCATCGAGGAACAGGTGGCCTCTTTGCCTCGAGGTCATTATCCGCTCCGGCATTACCGAGACGTCAACTGTGCCAGAACTCGCAAGCGGTTGCGGGCATAACTTTGACGAGCTCGTGTAATGGATGGTGCCGGACGCCTCGATCGATCGCTACGATCGCCGAGGCCCCAAGCTGACCTGAAGGCCGCCGCGATTGGCGCGGTTTTGTTGTTGCGCGAGCGGCTGGGCTGGAAGCGTCGCGTGGTCAGGCGCTCGATCGACCGCGAACGGCCACGTAAACTGATCGCCCTTCTCGAACGTCTGCCGAAACGCGCCGGGATCGCTGCGACTGCGCTGTTGCTGCTCGGTAGCACCGCACTTGGCATTGTCAGGGGCGGCCATGTCGAGGAAATGAGCGCGGCCGTGAGCGACGCTCGCAACGCAGCCGCCAATTATGTCGGGTTTCGCATCACCGCCGTCGCTATCAACGGCCGCAAGCAACTGACTCAGGACGAAGTGCTCGCAAGTGGCGGCGTCAATGGTCGCTCATCGCTGCTGTTCCTCGACGCCGCCGTGGTCCGCGACAAGCTGAAAGGCAATCCGTGGATCGCCGACGCTACCGTGTTGAAGCTTTATCCCGGTCGGCTCCAGATCGACATTGTCGAGCGCTCGCCATTCGCGTTGTGGCAACAGGATGGAAGGCTGTCAGTGATCGCGGACGATGGCGCGGTGCTCGAGCCTTATCTGTCGAGGCGATTTATCTCGCTGCCGCTGGTGGTCGGCAAGGGCGCCGAAACCCATGCGCGGGATTTCCTCGCTTTGCTTGGACAATATCCGCAGGTGCGCTCGACGACCAAGGCCGCGATTTTTGTCGGCGAGCGGCGTTGGAATTTGCGTCTAAAGGATGGTCTCGACGTAAGGCTGCCGGAAAACGATGTCGCCGATGCTCTCGCCTCGCTGAGCAGGCTCGATAAAGAAGAGCACCTGTTCTCCCGTGACATTGTTGCGATCGATATGCGCCTGCCGGATCGCCTCACGGTGCAGTTGTCCGAAGACGCCGCCAAGGCGCGGGAAGAATTATTCAAGAAACAGCCGAAAAAGAAAGCCGGGGACGCATGACCGGCTTTGATCGCACGCAGACGCCGAAGACGCGCCCGATGCTGCACAACCGCACCGCGATG
>JAICIT010000144.1 GCA_025960445.1 Bradyrhizobium sp.
CCCGCTCCATTTTGCACGGTTGCCGTTTGCGGGTCCAATGAGGCAGAAAAGCGGCTGTAATACCCGTTTGTCTCCACCTGAAACAACTCGTTATCGAACTTAGCTTCTAGTCGAAGAACGAACAGTACTAGAATCGTTATACCTTTTACTTGGACTTACCTAAAATTACTGCTGAATTAAGTTTTCTTCGGGAACTCCAAGTTTTGAGGCAAGTAATGATCGCCCTGACGGGTCGGGGTTCCACCGCATCTTTCATGGCAGCACGCGTGCAATCGGATGGAACGAATCCATTTTGGCGAGCGCGCTGAGTGTTGCGAGGGGCATGCAAGGTTGGTGCGCAGGCCAAAAGTGACCGTTGGTCGATGCATGCGGCATGGCGCGGCAGCGGCCTACGTTATGTTGCACCTGCGCTCACGCTATGTTAGCAAAGCCACGATTTTAACGATCATGGTATTACCCATACCGGTCGAAAATCGAAGTCCCGCTTGAATTCCAAGGGCTTGGATCGCAGGCGCCGCATCATTGGCGACGGTTTTCCCCTTGCGAGTTTGACAGCAAAAAGAGCGCGCTTGTGGCTGCAAAAGATCCGACCGTTTCGGGAGTGTCCGGCCGTTATGCAACGGCCCTATTCGAGCTGGCGCGCGATGAAAAAGTCGTCGATGCGGTCAAGAATGATCTCGATGCATTCGACACGATGCTGGCCGGCAGCACTGATCTCAAGCGGCTGGTCCGCAGCCCGGTGTTTTCGGCTGAGGCGCAGTCAAAAGCGCTGACCGCGGTCCTCGAGAGCGCCGGCATCGCCGGCATTTCCGCGAACTTCCTGAAACTTCTCACCGCTAATCGCCGGCTGTTTGCGGTCACGGACGTGATCCGCGCATTCCGCGCTTTGGTTGCCAATTTCAAGGGCGAGGCGACCGCGGAAGTAACCGTAGCCGAGCCGCTCAGCGACAAAAATCTCGACTCCCTGAAAGCCGCACTGAAGTCGGTGACCGGCAAGGACGTCGCGCTCAACGTCAAAGTCGATCGTTCCATTATCGGCGGCCTGGTGGTCAAGCTCGGCAGTCGCATGGTGGATAGTTCGCTTCGCACCAAACTCAATTCGATCAAGCACGCGATGAAAGAGGCAGGCTGATGGATATCCGCGCCGCGGAAATTTCCGCGATCCTCAAGGATCAGATCAAGAATTTTGGCCAGGAAGCCGAGGTTTCCGAAGTCGGGCAGGTGTTGTCTGTTGGTGACGGCATCGCGCGCGTCTACGGCCTCGACAATGTCCAAGCCGGCGAAATGGTCGAGTTCGAAAACGGCACCCGCGGTATGGCGCTGAACCTCGAAACCGACAACGTCGGCATCGTGATCTTCGGCGCAGACCGCGAGATCAAGGAAGGCCAGACCGTCAAGCGCACCCGCGCCATCGTCGATACGCCGGTCGGCAAAGGCCTGCTGGGCCGCGTGGTCGACGCGCTCGGCAATCCGATCGATGGCAAGGGCCCGATCCAGGCGACCGAGCGCAAGCGCGTTGACGTCAAGGCACCCGGCATCATTCCGCGCAAATCGGTCAACGAGCCGATGGCAACTGGCCTAAAGGCCATCGACGCGCTGATCCCGATCGGCCGTGGCCAGCGCGAGCTGATCATCGGCGATCGGCAAACCGGCAAGACCGCGATCGCTCTGGACAGCATCCTGAACCAGAAGCCGCTCAACGCCCAGCCGGACGAGAAGATCAAGCTGTATTGCGTCTATGTCGCGATCGGGCAGAAGCGCTCAACAGTGGCTCAGTTCGTCAAGGTGCTCGAAGAGCAGGGTGCGTTGGAATATTCGATCATCGTCGCCGCTACCGCTTCCGATCCGGCCCCGATGCAATACATCGCCCCGTTCACTGGCTGTACCATGGGCGAATATTTCCGTGACAACGGCATGCACGCCGTCATCATCTATGACGATCTTTCAAAGCAGGCCGTCGCGTACCGCCAGATGTCGCTGCTGCTGCGCCGCCCGCCTGGCCGCGAAGCTTATCCGGGTGACGTGTTCTACCTGCATTCGCGGCTGCTCGAGCGCGCCGCCAAGCTGAATGACGACCATGGCTCGGGATCGTTGACGGCGCTGCCGATCATCGAAACCCAGGCCAACGACGTTTCGGCCTACATTCCGACCAACGTGATCTCGATCACCGACGGCCAGATCTTCCTCGAGACTGATCTGTTCTTCCAGGGCATTCGTCCGGCCGTGAACGTCGGCCTTTCGGTGTCGCGCGTCGGGTCTTCGGCGCAGACCAAGGCAATGAAGAAGGTTGCGGGCAGGATCAAGGGCGAACTCGCTCAATACCGCGAAATGGCTGCATTCGCGCAGTTCGGCTCCGATCTCGACGCCTCGACCCAGCGGCTGCTCAATCGCGGCTCCCGGCTGACCGAACTTCTCAAGCAGCCGCAGTTCTCGCCGCTGAAGATGGAAGAGCAGGTCGTGGTGATTTACGCCGGCGTCAACGGCTATCTCGATGCGCTTCCGGTCGCCAAGGTGCGGAGCTTTGAAGACGGCTTGCTTTCGCTGTTGCGCGGAAAGAACGTCGATATCCTCAACACCATCCGCGACACCCGCGATCTCAGCGACGATACCGCCGCCAAGCTCAAGACGGTGGTCGAAGGTTACGCCAAGACATTCGCTTAATACGACATTCGCTTAATTCGGAACGGGCGAAAGCCCGCTCGTTGTTGCCGCTCCAACCTCCGCGCATGGGGAGGCAAAGAGGTTCGAGCCAGAGGATAAGTCAGCCGCAATGGCCAGCTTGAAAGACATGCGGGTCCGCATCGCCTCCACCAAGGCGACGCAGAAGATCACCAAGGCCATGCAAATGGTCGCAGCCTCGAAGCTGCGCCGGGCCCAGACCGCCGCCGAAGCGGCGCGGCCCTATGCGGAGAAAATGGACGCGGTTATTTCCGGCATTGCGAACGCGACCGTGGGTTCGCCGGGCGCGCCCGTACTGCTGGCTGGAACCGGCAGCGATCAAGTGCACCTGCTACTGGTGTGTACCGGTGAACGCGGACTTTCCGGCGCGTTCAACTCCTCGATCGTTCGTCTTGCCCGCGAGCGTGCGCTGGCGCTGATGAATGAAGGCAAACAAGTCAAGTTCTTCTGCGTTGGCCGTAAGGGATACGACCAATTGCGACGAACTTTCGAAAAGCAGATCGTCGAGCATGTCGAGCTGCGCTCGGTTCGTCAGCTCGCGTTTGTGAACGCCGAAGATATCGCCAAGAAAGTGATTGCGCGTTTCGAAGCCGGCGAGTTCGACGTCTGCACCCTGTTCTATTCGCGCTTCAAGTCTGTGATCGCGCAGATTCCGACCGCGCAGCAGATTATTCCGCTGGTGGTGGAAGCACGCTCCGCCAATGCGGGCCCGGCGACCTCTTACGAATATGAGCCGGAAGAAGACGAGATTTTGAGCGGTCTTTTGCCGCGCAATCTCGCGGTGCAGATTTTTCGTGCCCTGTTGGAAAACAACGCCTCGTTCTACGGCGCGCAGATGAGCGCGATGGACAACGCCACCCGCAACGCCGGCGAGATGATCCGCAAGCAGACTTTGATGTACAACCGGACCCGTCAGGCGATGATCACCAAGGAGCTGATTGAAATCATCTCCGGCGCCGAGGCTATCTGATGGCCGCAGCGGTCGTTTGAGATACGAATTCGAAGGAGAGAGTTTCCATGGCTACATCCGCCAACCAGACCGGACGCATCACGCAAGTCATCGGCGCCGTTGTCGACGTGCAGTTCGAAGGCTACTTGCCCGCGATTCTGAACGCGATCGAAACCAAGAACGGCGGCAACCGCCTGGTGCTTGAAGTCGCCCAGCACCTTGGTGAATCCACCGTGCGTACGATTGCCATGGACACCACAGAGGGCCTGGTCCGCGGTCAGGAAGTCAACGACACCGGCGCACCGATCCGAGTGCCAGTCGGCGCCGGCACGCTCGGGCGCATCATCAACGTGATCGGCGAGCCGGTCGATGAAGAGGGGCCGGTGAAGGCGGAAGGCATGCGCGCGATCCATCAGGAAGCGCCGACCTACACCGATCAGTCGACGGAAGCTGAGATTCTCGTCACCGGCATCAAAGTCGTGGATCTGCTGGCGCCCTACGCCAAGGGCGGCAAGGTCGGCCTGTTCGGCGGCGCTGGCGTCGGCAAAACGGTTCTGATTCAGGAGCTGATCAACAACGTCGCGCGTGCCCACGGCGGATATTCCGTGTTCGCCGGCGTCGGCGAGCGTACCCGCGAAGGCAATGACCTCTACCACGAGTTCATCGAGTCGGGCGTCAACAAGAAGGGCGGCGGCGAAGGCTCCAAATGCGCGCTGGTGTATGGCCAGATGAACGAGCCCCCTGGCGCGCGTGCGCGCGTCGGTCTGACCGGACTTACGGTCGCTGAATACTTCCGCGATCAAGGCCAGGACGTGCTGTTCTTCGTCGATAATATTTTCCGATTTACCCAAGCGGGTTCGGAAGTGTCGGCGCTGCTCGGTCGTATTCCATCGGCGGTGGGTTATCAGCCGACGCTCGCCACCGACATGGGCGCGCTGCAGGAGCGCATCACCACGACCAACAAGGGTTCGATCACCTCGGTGCAGGCGATCTACGTGCCGGCCGACGACTTGACTGACCCGGCGCCCGCGACTTCGTTCGCCCACTTGGACGCGACGACCGTGCTGAACCGTGCAATTTCCGAAAAGGGTATTTATCCGGCGGTGGATCCCCTGGATTCGACCTCGCGCATGCTCTCACCGCTGATCGTAGGCGAGGAGCACTACCAGACCGCGCGCATGGTCCAGCAGGTGCTGCAGCGTTACAAATCGCTGCAGGACATCATCGCCATTCTCGGCATGGACGAGCTTTCGGAAGAGGACAAGGTCACCGTGGCTCGCGCGCGCAAGGTCGAGCGCTTCCTCTCACAGCCGTTCTTTGTAGCCGAAGTCTTCACCGGCTCGCCGGGAAAATTCGTTGATCTCGCCGACACCATCAAGGGTTTCCGCGGGCTCTGCGAAGGTAAGTACGATCATCTGCCTGAAGCCGCCTTCTACATGGTTGGCAACATCGAGGAGGCAGTTGAAAAGGGCAAGAAGCTCGCGGCGGAAGCAGCCTAATAGAGGCGCGCAGCAGGAATCGAAAAGGTCAGCGTCGCTCCGTCGCACTGATTTCAGCCATTTGCAATTTTTGGGTATCCCATGGCCACCTTCCACTTCGATCTCGTCTCGCCTGAAAAGCTTGCCTTCTCCGGCGAGGTTGATCAGGTCGATGTTCCGGGAGTGGAGGGCGACTTCGGCGTGCTCGCCGGCCATGCGCCGGTGGTGGCCGCGATTCGGCCCGGAATCCTGACGGTGACGTCAGGAGGCACGCATCAGAAAATTATCGTGCTCGGCGGCTTGGCCGAAATGTCGGACAACGGCCTCACGGTTTTGGCCGATGTCGCCACTTCGATCGAAGAGCTCGATCGGGCGCGGTTCGCCGACAAGATTTCGGAGATGGAAGCCAAACTGTCCGAGAAGGAAGGCTCCGCCCTCGACCGAGCGATCGAACGGCTCGATCATTTCAAGAGCATCCAGCATCAGCTCAACACCACGGCGCTGCACTAGAAGCACGATTTTACGCGCGCCCTTGATCAGGGGCCGATAGCGGCGAACGCTGCGAATTGTCGGGCGACGATCCGGTATACGTCGCGCCTGAAGGGCACCACGATCTCGGCCACGCGCTCGAGACGTTCCCATCGCCAGCGGTCGAATTCAACCGCCTGTCCGTTGCGAGCTGTCAGCGGATCGATCTCGTCATCGGAGCCCGTAAAACGAAGTGCGAACCATTTCTGGCGCTGGCCGCGGAATTTGGCCAATCGATGTGAAAGTGGTCCGGCGAACGGCGGAAACTCATAGGTCAACCAATCGGTTTCACCGAGATATGAGGCGCTGACCACGCCGGTTTCTTCCCAGAGTTCGCGCATCATCGCCTCGCGCGGATTTTCGTTGGCATCGATGCCTCCCTGCGGCATCTGCCACTCAAGGCCGGGCAGAATGATTTCCGGCCCGTCATCCCTGAAGCGACGCCCGATCAGCACATGACCGGAAGCGTTGAACAGCGCGATCCCCACATTAGCGCGATAGGGCTTGTCATCGAGCATAAATTCATTGCCGTCGTTCGGGGCGCGCTCCGGCGCCAACAACCTGAGATCATGGCAGGATCAGGTCAATCGCACCATTGTCGCTGAATGGCGCACGACGTTATTGGCAGGATCCTCATCCTGAGGAGCATCGCAAAGCGATGCGCCTCGAAGGTCGAGGCCACCGCGCGCCCGAGCCGAATTGAATGATCCGCGGCCTCGTGGTTCGAGACGCGCGGCGTTGCCGCGCTCCTCACCATGAGGAACTGGCGAAGCGCAGGGCGGGCGTTGTGCGCGCATAGTGCGCGTCAGCCGCCCGCGCAAACCGCCGCCCTCTGTTCTTATGTTTGGTGCGGCATCATCTTTTCGAAAATATGTGCCCATTATTCCGGATCACGCCCCCGCTGGCACGAGCCTCGAGAATTCCTTCACCACCCGTTCGTAAACCGGCCGCTTGAATGGCACGATCAGTTCGGGGA
>JAICIT010000145.1 GCA_025960445.1 Bradyrhizobium sp.
AACGGAATTACAGCTTGCCCTGCCTGGGCCGGGATCATTGCTTCAGCCGACCTCATGGAAACCTCCTTGCAGCCGATGCAGCGAGGCGTAGCGTCCGCCGGTTTTGATCAACGTGTCATGGCTTCCATCCTCGACCAGGCGGCCATGATCAATCGTAACGATACGGTCCGCCGCCCGCACCGTGGAGAGGCGGTGCGCGATAACCAGCACCGTGCGGCCTTTTGCGATCTTCTGCATATTTTGTTGTATGATGCGCTCGCTTTCGTAATCGAGGGCGCTGGTCGCCTCATCGAAGATCAGGATGCGCGGGTCTGTGACGAGGGCGCGCGCAATCGCGATGCGCTGACGCTGGCCACCCGACAGCGTTGAACCGCGCTCGCCGACCACGGTGTCGTAACCCTCTGCAAGTTCAAGGATGAAGTCGTGCGCTCCGGCAAGCTGTGCCGCTGCAACAACGCGCTCCATCGGCATCGCCGGATCGGCAAGGGCGATATTGTCGCGCACCGATCGGTTGAACAGTACGTTCTCCTGAAGCACCACGCCAATCTGGCGGCGCAACCAGGCGGGATCGGCCACCGCGAGATCCATTCCATCGATCAGGACGCGACCTCGCTCAGGCAAGTAGAGCCGCTGCACCAGCTTTGCGAATGTGCTCTTGCCCGACCCCGAGGGCCCGACCACACCGACGGTCTGCCCGGCTGGTACCTCGAACGAGACATCATGCAGGACTTCCTGTCCGTCGAGGCGATAGCGGAATGAGACGTGGTCGAATTTGATTTTGCCCTGGATCGCGGGGAGCTGTGCTCGTCCCGCCGAATAGGTCAGCTCGGCGGTGCTGTTGAGAATGTCTCCGAGCCGCGCGATCGACAATCGCGCCTGGTGAAAGTCCTGCCAGATCTGCGCCAGCCGCAGCACCGGCGCACTCACGCGGCTCGCCAGCATGTTGAAGGCGACGAGTTCGCCGACGGAAAGACTGCCTTCGATCACGAGCTTGGCGCCGAAATAAAGCAGGCTTGCCATAGCGACTTTGCTGACCAACTGCACGGTCTGGCTCGCGGTATTGCCGAGGCTCAATACGCGGAAGCTCGCACCTACATAGCCGGCGAGCTGCTCTTCCCAGCGGCGCTGCATCTGCGGTTCGACCGCCATCGCCTTCAGCGTTTCGATTCCGGTCACGCTTTCGACCAGAAAAGCCTGGTTTTCGGCGCCGCGGCGAAATTTTTCATCGAGCCGTTGCCGGAACAGCGGCGTCGCGGCGGCCGAGATCGCGATATAGAACGGGAAGGAGCCAAGCACGATCCAGCTCAAGAGCGGCGAGTAGAAGAACATGACGCCGATGAAGACGATCGTGAAGAACAGGTCGATCAGCAGCGTCAAAGCCGAGCTGGTAAGGAAATTGCGGATGTTTTCCAATTCACGGACCCGCGCCACTGAATCGCCGACGCGTCGCGCCTGGAAATAGGCCATCGGCAGCGCCAGCAAATGGCGAAACAGCCGCGCCCCGAGTTCAACGTCGATACGATTGGTCGTGTGCGCGAACAAATATGTGCGCAGGATTCCAAGTGCACTCTCGAACACCGAGATCGTCAGCAGTCCAATTATGAGCACGTCAAGCGTGCTCAACGAGCGGTGCACCAGCACCTTGTCGATGACCACCTGGAAAAACAGCGGCGAAACCAGGCCGAGCAGCTGCAGGAAGAACGAGCCGAGCAAAACCTCGCCGAGGAGGTGGCGATATTTATGGATTGCTCCAAGAAACCAGGTGATGTCGAACCGCCGAGCAGCATCAGATAATCCGGCGCGGCGGGCCATCAGGATCAGTCCACCGTCCCAGACCGCCACGAGTTCATCGCGCGTCATCAATATGGGCCGAGGCGCCAGCGGCGACTGCACCAGCACCTTTTGTCCATCGGCCTTCGCAAGCAGCAGATAACCGCCATCGCGCAGTGACGCGATCGCGGGCAAGGGCGTGCTGCCGAGCCTTGACCAGTCGGTCCGGATGACCCGCGCTTTGAGCCCGAGATCCCTGGCGCACCGGAGCATCTCCGGTGCGCCGATCTTGTCCGCTCCCAGCCGGTGCGCGATTTGTAGCGCATCGGCCGCAATGCCCTTGAGATGCAGCAGCGTGACAAGCGTCTCGAGACCCGGGTCGATTGGTCTCGCCACGTTGGTTTCGATGCTCATGGTTGCTCTCCAGGACGGTCGTTTGCGTCAGGCGGCGTGCGGCTGCGCCAGCAAACCCTGCTGGGCTGACGACGATTCGGCTAACGGCACCGCGGTGAGACCTTCACCAGTCGAGACGAAGCTCGACGCCATGAACTGGCCAAGCAAGGCAGCCGCGGTAGCATGCGAACCAGTGCTTGCCGATCCGTTGTCGCCAGTCGCTGAGGCTAACGTGGCTGACCGCAATACGGTGTTGCTGCCTGGTCCACCGTCCAAGACATCCTGACCGCCGTCGCCGATCAGAATGTCATCTCCTGCGCCGCCGCTCAGGGTGTCGTTGCCGCGGCTGCCGATCAGGACATCATTGCCGTCTCCGCCGTTGGCCGTGAGCAGCATCGGACCAGTGAGCCCCGACGCATTGATGATGTCATCGCCACCGAGGCCATTGATGACGATACGATCATTTGCATCGAATCCGGTGATCGTGACGTCGCTGGCCAGTCCCGAAACCGTGACCACCCCATCGTTCTCGGTGATGTTGATCACGTCGTTGGCGTTGGTCGCGTTGATCACCACGGTGTCCGCCTGGCCGTCGGCGCCGCCGCTGCCTGGCGTCGATTCCAGGTCTATGACGACGTTCTTGACACTCGTCTTGGACAGGTCGTCCACCGTGATGGTGTCCGCGCCGCCCAAGGCGTTGATATCAATCGTCTCAAAGTTGGCGAGATTCATCGTGACCACGCCGACGTCGCGGGTCAGCGTCGCCCCTCCGTTACCGTTGCCCGAGATCTCCATGTTCTCGTCGATGTTCGCGCCGTTGAACAACAGGGTGTCGTTCCCCGCGCCGCCGTTCACGATGTCGCTGCCCTCGCCTGGATTCCAGACGAAGGTGTCGTCGCCAGCACCAAGAGAAGCCACATCGCTGCCGCGTCCGCCGATGACGGTATCGTTGCCGGCGCTGCCAGTGATGGTGTCGTTGCCGTCACCGGCGTTAATGGTGAGGTTGATCTGACGGGCATGGAGCGCGGAGGCGTTGATGATGTCGTTGCCGCTGCCACCGTTGACAACGAGCTGATCGAGACCAGCGTCGATGCCAGCGAGCGTTACCTGCGCCGCCAGTCCATTGACGACGGTTGACGAGCCACTGCTGGCGACGGCGATATTGTCGTCACCTGCCGTACCGTTGACGCTCACTGTGTCCGCCTGGCCGTCGCCCTGCAGGCGGCCAGGCGTCCCGGACAGATCGATCGCAACCTTCGTCAAGTCGGTCCCAGAGAGGTCGCCGACGTTGACCGTATCGGCGCCACCAAGCGTGGCGAGCTGGATCTGCTCCATGCCGCTAACGTCCATGACGACGTTGCCGATGTCGCGGGACATTCTAACTCGGGACCCATTGGCTGAGATGTCGATCTTCTCGTTCAGATTGGCGCCGTTGAACACCAGCGTGTCGGTGCCGGCCTGGCCATCGACCACATCGCTACCGTCACCCGGATTCCAGACGAACGTGTCGTTGCCGTTGCCGAGAGACGCAACATCGTTGCCAGCCCCGCCGGTCACGGTGTCGTTGCCGTCGCCACCGATCAGAATATCCGCGCCGGCACTTCCGGTAATGGCGTCGTTTCCGGCTCCTCCATCGATGGTCAGTTGCACCGATCCGGCCGCCAGGTTTGCGGCACTTATGACGTCGTTGCCAGCACCGCCTTTGACAACGAGCCCGTCGTTGACGCCTTCGGCACCGGCAAGGGTAATCGTCGCAGGCAGGCCGGCCACGCTGACCGAGCCTCCCGTTCCGGTCACCTGAACCGTGTCATTGGCAGCAGTACCGTTCACCGTCACGCTATCGGCCGCGCCGTCGCCCACGCCACTGCCGGGTGTACCCGCAAGGTCGATCGCGACCTGCGTGACGTCAGTGCCGGTGAGGTCACCGACGGTGATGTTGTCGGCGCCCCCGAGCGCGGTGAAATCGATGTGCTCGATGCTGTTGAGATCCATGGTGACGTTACCGACATCGCGGGCGAAGCTCACCCGCCCATGATTAGACGTAATGTCGACTTTTTCGCTGACGTTCGCGCCGTTGAAGGCCAGGGTGTCGACACCATCTTGTCCTTCGACCACATCGCTGCCATCGCCGGGATTCCAGACAAAGGTATCGTCGCCACTGCCGAGCCGCGCCACGTCGTTGCCGCGGCCGCCGGTGATGACGTCGTTGCCGCTTCCGCCGAGCAGCGTGTCGTTGCCATCCCCCCCGGTGATGGTGTCGTTGCCGTCGCCACCGTCGACCGTAAGGTTGATGAGAGATGCGAGGCCGTTTCCGGCGGTGAAGACGTCATCGCCGCCGTTCATGTTGAGCACAAAATTTTCAGTGGTGCCGATGTCAAGCGAGAACGGGGCTGGGCTGACGCGGTCGAAACGTACGCGGCTGCCATTTGGGGTGAGCGTGAAAATTTCGGAGGCATTGCCGCCATTGACCTCGGCGGTGTCGGTGCCGTCCCCGCCCTCGAATAGATCGCTGCCGTCGCCCGGATTCCAGATCATCCGGTCGTTGCCGGCGTCACCGAACACCTGATCATTGCCGGCGCCGCCGGTCAGTGTGTCGTTGCCGTTGCCGCCATGCAGCACATCGTCCCCTCCCTTGCCGAGCAGGATGTCGTTGCCGTCCTGGCCGAACAGCAGATCGTTGCCCGAGCCGCCGGTGATCGTGTCGTTACCCGCTCCGCCGAACAGCTCGGCGGCTGGCAGCGCACCGTTAGCTTCGTTGAGCGAAATGGTGTCGTTGCCCGCTTGACCGAACACCTGAATCACGGAGGTGTTACCGACGGTGGGCTGGCCGCCGTCGACGCTAACGGCGCCGTTGTTGATGAGAATAGTCCCCGCCGGGTCGCGGCTGACGACAATGCTATTGTCGAGGCTGTCACCAATGACGAACAGCGAGCCGGCGCCTGGGGAAAAAGATGCGTGTGTAACCATAATGTTAGTCCTTCTAAAGATATCACCCCTTGGGAGGGATACTTACGCGCGGATCGGATGACAGGCTTGAAGGCGAGCTTCAGAGGCTCGTGATTCTTCTGGAGGTTCTCTGGTTATTTCCTCAGGGCGGTATGCTGATCGAGCGTCGCGTGGCCGACATCCCGCTTGCATTCGCGTGCGGTTCGGGCCAAGCCGCAGCATTGCGAGCGAAGCTTTGAAATCCCGTTTTCACCGATCCGTGATTGCCACTGCACGATGATTGCTAGCCGTGCGGTTGAGGACCTTTAGATGCAATTTATTTTCGCCGACCATCTGCTTGATACGGATCGACGCGAGCTGCGCCGAGCTGGCGAGCCGATCGACATCGAACCGCAAGTGCTCGATGTACTGATTTATCTGATCGAGAATCGCGCGCGTGTTGTCAGCAGGGACGATCTCATCGCGTCGGTCTGGAGCGGCAGGATCGCCTCGGACGCGACCTTGAGCAGCCGCATCTACGCGGCGCGAAAGGCGCTCGAGGATGATGGCCGGAACCAGAAGCTGATACGGACCATTCCGCGCAAGGGCCATCGATTCGTGGGCACAGTGAGCACGCCATCGAAGGATGAGGGAGTTGGGGAGATTTGTGCCGAACCGCCTCTGCACGAACTCCACGCGCGCTCGTCCAGCGTACCACCGCCGCTTGGCCGTCCCGCGATTGCCGTGCTTCCATTCGTCAACATGAGCAACGATCCGGAGCAGGACTATTTTTCGGACGGCATGGGCGAGGACATTATCACCGCGCTTTCCAAGCTGCGCTGGTTCTTCGTGATCGCGCGCAACTCTTCGTTTGCCTACAAGGGCAAGTCCGTCAACATCAAGCAAGTCGCCGAAGACCTCGGGGTCGGCTATGTGCTCGAAGGCAGCGTGCGCAAGGAAGGCGATCGTGTGCGCATCACCGCCCAGCTCAACGATGTCATCACCGGCAGCCATCTCTGGGCGGAACGTTACGATCGCGGCCTCGCCGACGTTTTCGCCGTACAGGACGAGATCACGGAGGCGATCAGTGCCTCGATCGAGCCGCAGCTCTATGCGGCCGAGAATTTCCGCGCCAGGCGCCAAGCGCCGGAGAGCATGGATGCCTGGGGGCTGGTCATGCGGGCGCTGTCGCATTTCTGGCGCATGACGCAACCTGATGATGTTCTTGCCCGCGCTCTGCTGGAGCAGGCGATTGCGATTGAGCCGGGCTACGGCCAAGCGCTCGGCGTTCTTGCGACCAGCTATGCCTTCTCCGCCTACAATGGCTGGATCGATATGCCGAGCGCCGTTGTGAGCGCCGAACGCTTGGCGCTCGCGGCCATCCGCGCCGACGGCGAGGATCCATGGGCGCACTATGCATTGGGATGCGTTCATGTGCTGATGCGGCGTTTCGATGATGCGCTCGCCCATCTTGAATTGGCACTGAGCCTCAATCCGAGCTTTGCGCTGGCGCAGAGCACGT
>JAICIT010000146.1 GCA_025960445.1 Bradyrhizobium sp.
GCCCGAGGCGCTGCCAAAGGACGGCAATTTACGCGCCGCCCCGATGCGCACGGCGATGGGCAGTTTTCATCTGCGGCCGTTCGGAGAAGCCTGCATTGAGGGATTTTTCGGCGGGCGCTTCGCGCGGCAACTGGAAGACGCGGGCGATGGCGCGCTGGCCGCGCAGGCGATCGACGAAATCGTGGGCCTGCTTGGCTCGGACTTCCGGCGGCGGTTAAAACCACTTGCGGAATCCCGTTGGGCGCACGACACGTTCGCCCGCGGGTCCTATTCGCACGCCTTGCCCGGCCACGCCGGCGATCGCGCGGTGCTTGCAGCGCCGGTCGACGGTCGCTTGTTCTTTGCGGGCGAAGCCACCTCGCCCGAATTTTTTTCGACCGCACATGGCGCCCGTGATAGCGGCGAACGCGCCGCGCGCGAGGTCTTGGCCTCACTCGCGATGGCGTGAGCAGCTATCACTTCAGGTTATTGCCGCGCCGGACTGTGAACTCTATGATGTCGGGCTAGAATGTCGTTCATCACGGCGCACAATCCAACTTCGAAGCCAAATCAATATGCAAAAGACCTTTTCCGATTGGCGCGAGGCTGTTGATGGGCGCCTTCATGAGATTTATTGCATAACGATAGACGACGTCGGCCTTACCGAAGAACATTTGATTGCCTGTTGGCGGTCCAACGAAATGCCTTTCGATTTTGTCGAGTGGTTTGGCAACAAGTATGATCTTGATCCAGTGCCGTCCCAACTCTCTTCTGCAGACCGCGACAGGAAGATTCAGCGCAAGCAGATATGCCAGAAGATGTGAGCGAGCGACGAAATTGGACTGATGAGGAACTTGACCTCATCGTCGCAAGCTATTTTTTTATGCTCAGCGATGAGGCTATTGGCGTTCCTCTCAATAAGGCGCAGGCCAATCGGCTCCTCCGTGGAAAGATCGAACGAAGCGAGGGCTCCATCGAATTTAAGCATCGGAATATATCCGCAGTGCTTCAGCGGCTCGGACTTCCCCAAATTAGGGGATATCTGCCCGCTGCCAATTATCAACGCGCAATTATTTCCTCGATCGATCGTTACCTGTCGCAAAATCCCGCTTCACTTCATCCGGAGACAATGATTAGCGGCCTAGCAGAGCGGCCCGGACTCTTCATAGAGGCGCCACCCAAACTCTTGCCTATCAAACCTACGCCGGAAGAAATCGAGCGGCTGGTGCGGAAATTTGACCCCGTCGAGCGCGATTTCCGAAATCGCAAGCTTGGGCGCGAAGGTGAAGAGATCGTTTTTCATTTCGAGCGAGAAAGACTGAAACGGCGGGATCGGCCTGACCTCGCAAAAAAACTGCGATGGGTATCTGAGGAAGAAGGTGATGGAGCAGGGTACGATATCTTGTCCTTTGACGAAAAAGGAAGAGAGCTGTTTTTGGAGGTAAAGACAACTGTCGGGTCAGACACCACGCCATTCTATATCACAAGAAATGAGCTCTCACTTTCTCTCGAACGACCTGAGGCGTTTCGCCTCTGTCGTGTCTTTGATTTCTCCGCAGGACCTCGAATGTTCGAGCTGGCGCCCCCGCTGCATAATTTTGTCCACCTGTGTCCGCTCAATTATGAGGCCTCGTTCTCGTAAGCCGATCCAATCCGCTTCGGCCCATGCTTGTCGGGCGCTCCGGCTGGTACGCCCGCTCTTTGGCGGGTCACGCAAGCAAAACCCGCTGCACCCGGTTTGACGGCGGCATTGGCCTTGCTGCGAGTGGTCGGTTCAACCGTCCTCTGCAAGCGCAGTCGATCCATCGCCTTGCGCGCGATATGGCGAACCAGGCACAACCACAACGGAAATCACTTTTCGGGCATTCAGGAATTGGCCTGACTCGGACGGTCGGGCCTCGGCGCAGACCAGACTTTTTGCGAATCAGTCCGGCTTTTTTTCCGCGCCGCGCGCTGCGGCCTAGTTTTCCCCAACACGCATTTCGGCCGAGCCGGTTCGAGCTGCAAACGGCCGCCAAGTCGCGCCCGGCAACCGCCCAAACGGACGTCTCCGGCCTGTCCTGTCCTTTTTCGACACAGTCGGGCGGCAAAACTGATGCAGAAAATCCACAGGTTAACCCATAATTAACGATAGACCTTGAAGCGGACGCTGCGACTTGCTTTGATCACATCATGAGCACAACGCTAATCGAGGTTCGGCCGGCCAAAGCTGCGGATGCGGCAGCGGTTGCGTCTACTCATGATGAGGCCTGGCGTTCGGCCTATCAGGGTATCATTCCAGGCGCCGAGCTGGAAAAACTGATCAACCGCCGCGGTCCGCAGTGGTGGGACAGCGCGATCCGGAAGGGCAGCCGCGTCAGCGTGCTGGTGTTCGGCGACAAGGTCGCGGGCTACGCCAATTACGGCCGCAATCGTGCCCGCAGCCTGCATTTCGAAGGCGAAATCTACGAGCTTTATCTACGGCCGGAATTTCAGGGCCTGGGCTTCGGACGTCGGCTGTTTACCTCCGCCCGGCGCGATCTGTTGCACAGCGGGCTGAAAAGCATGGTGATCTGGGCGCTTTCGGATAACGATCCCGCCACCGAGTTTTATCGTGCCCTCGGCGGCCGCATGGTAGCCCGCTCCTCGGAAAAGTTCGGGGCGAAGTCGCTGGACAAGATCGCCTTCGCCTGGACTAGTTGAGTCCTCGGGCTATCGAAGCGCCTCGAGCCTGGCTGGCCCAGCAATAGCGCTCGCTATTTCGTGACATGAATGCCAGCGCTGGCGGAGCAATCCATGCGTATTGACGCCATCTCGATTGGAATCGACCCGCCGCGCGAAGTGAACGTCATCATTGAAGTGCCGGTCGGCGGCGAGCCGATCAAATACGAGATGGACAAGGATGCCGGCACGCTGGTCGTCGACCGTTTCCTGTACACGGCAATGCGCTACCCCGGCAATTACGGCTTCATCCCGCATACGCTCTCCAATGATGGCGACCCGTGCGACGTACTGGTCGCCAATACCCGCGCAATTGTCCCGGGCGCGGTGATGAGTGTGCGCCCGGTGGGCGTGCTGCTGATGGAAGATGAAGCCGGGGGCGACGAGAAGATTATTGCGGTGCCGTCATCGAAGCTGACGCAGCGTTACGACAAGGTGCGGACGTACAGCGATTTGCCCGAGATCACGCTGCAGCAGATCCAGCACTTTTTCGAGCACTACAAGGACCTCGAGCCGGGAAAATGGGTGAAGGTGTTGCGATGGGCAAGCGCCGAAGATGCGCACAGGCTGATTGCCGAGGGCATCGCGCGCGCGAAGGGCAAGTAGCGGCACCGATCTCTGCGCTGACTCACACCGCCGGTTTGGGCAATCCACCAATGGCGCACGCGGCGCGCAAGGTGTTCACCAAGAGGCAAGCGACCGTCATCTGCCCAACGCCGCCGGGCACCGGGGTGATTGCACCGGCGATATCCAAGGCCTCGGTAAAAGCGACGTCGCCGACCAGCCGGGTCTTGCCGTCTTTTTCGGGCAAGCGATTAATGCCGACGTCGATCACGGTGGCGCCCGGCTTGATCCAATCGCCACGCACCATCTCCGGTTTGCCCACCGCGGCATAGACCAGATCGGCGCGGGCGCAGAGTTTTGGTAGATCGCGGGAGCGCGAATGCGCAATCGTGACTGTCGCGTTTTCATTGAGCAGCAGTTGCACCAGCGGACGGCCGACCAGATTGGAACGGCCGATCACAATGGCGTTCATGCCTTCGATTGAGGAATGCACGCTCCTGGTCAGGATGATGCAGCCGAGCGGAGTACACGGCGACAGCGCCGAAAAACCTCCGGCCAGCCGCCCGGCATTACTCGGGTGCAGGCCGTCGACGTCCTTGGCGGGATCGATCGCATTGATGATGGTTTCGGTATGCAGCGATTTTGGTAACGGCAGTTGCACGAGAATGCCGTGAACGGCGGGATCGCCATTGAGCTTTCCAATCAGCGCCAGCAGTTCGCTCTGCCCGACATCCGCCGGCAGCACAAATTCAAAAGAGGCCATCCCGGCCGCCTGGGTCTGCTTGTGCTTGCTGCGGACATAGACCTGGCTCGCCGGATCGCTGCCGACCAGCACCACGGCAAGACCGGGAATCAGGCCATAATCGCGCTTCACTCGCGCGACCTCATCCGCAACGCGAGCGCGGAGATCTGATGCAATGACCCTGCCATCGATGATGCGCGCCGTCATCTCGCTCCCTTCATGGGTCTTTAATCAATCCTTGGCGCGCGTGATAGTCGTTCGACGCGCCACCTGTTCGTAGTCAGCGTCAAACTGATTTCACCACGGCCAGCTTTCGCAAGGCATCGCCAAGCTTTGTCGGCTCGCCATCGATCGCAATTTGCTTGAGACGCGAGGTTACGCCGGAGACAATGCGCACCCTCGCCCTGGGCACTCCGAGCGCCTTCGCCATCAGCTCCATCACCGCGTGATTGGCTTCGCCACTTTCGGCGATGGCGCGGACCCGCAATTTGAGCACGCTACGTCCGTCGGCAAGCGTCTCGATCCCATCGATGTCGTCGCGGCCACCCCGCGGCGTCACCCGCAGCGCGACTCTGACGCCCTCCGCGGAATAACGCCAAGGATCCATCAGCGCGACCAGGGTCAGAAGACGCTGGGATAAATGTAATAGGTGATCACCCGCTGGATAAACATGATGATCAGGATCAGGATGATCGGTGAGATATCGAGCCCGCCGAGATTGGGCATGAAAGAGCGGATCGGCGCCAGCAGCGGCTCGGTGATCCGATACAGGAACTCCGCTACCGCCGAGACGAACTGATTGCGCGTGTTGACGACGTTGAAAGCGATGAGCCACGACAGGATCGCGGACGCAATCAGCAGCCAGACATAGAGATCCAGGACGATGAGAACGATGTCGAGAACGGCGCGCATGCTGGCTTACTCGGAGGTTCGGTCGCGAATTCGACCTCTCGCTAGATACCGGTTCCATCCCCCGCAAACAAGGGAAGTTCCGGTGAAAATCGATCATAAAACCATGGCTTTCGCCGTTCTTGACTTGAGCTTGGAGCGGACGGTAAATGGCGGCGATTGCTGTCCGCTTTTCTTCACAAGCCGGCCGCATGGGGCCATAGCTCAGCTGGGAGAGCGCGTCGTTCGCAATGACGAGGTCGGCGGTTCGATCCCGCCTGGCTCCACCACCAGGTCTCGGCGGCTCTACAGCTCGGCAAGGCTGTTGCGCGAGCCGTGTCGCCTCGCAGATTAAAAACGAACCGTCACTTCCCCGTAAATTTCGGCGGTCGTTTTTCCATGAAACTCGCGACGCCTTCACGGAAATCGCTGCCGCGTAGCGCGATCACCATTTCCCGGTTGGCATCGATCGTCGCCTCGGCGAGCGTCTGGAACGGCACGTCATAAAGCTGGCGCTTGATCACGGCGATCGCGCTCGGCGAGACGAAATCGGCGAGATCGCGCGCATAAGCAAAGGTCTGTTCGCGCAACTGGTCGGGCGGATACAGCCGATTGACCAGCCCAATCCGCAGCGCCTCCTCGCTTGACACCCGCCGCGCCGACATCAGCAGGTCCAGCGCATTGGCGTGGCCAACGATGCGCGGCAGCATCCAGCTGATGCCGTGCTCGGCGATCAGCCCCCGGCGCGAAAACGCCGTCGTGAACACCGTGTTGTCGGCGGCGAAGCGGACGTCACAATACAACGCATGCACGAGGCCGATGCCGGCGGTCGCGCCATTGAGCATCCCGATCACGGGCTTCGGAATGGATGGATAATAGCCATAGCGGGTTTGCCAATCGGGCCTGCGATTCATATCGAATGGCGGCAGGCTCTCGCCGCGCCTGATGTCCTCTGGATCAAGCCCCTTCAGCGCATCCATGTCGGCGCCCGCGCAAAACGCGCGCCCGGCGCCGGTCAGCACGATCACTCGCACATTTTCGTCCGCTGCGGCGGCCTCCATGGCATGGCGCACATCACGCTCCATGATCGGCGTCCACGCGTTCATGCGATCGGGCCGATTAAGCGTGATGGTCGCGATCTTGTCGTCGACCTCGTAGAGAATATGCTGATAGCTCAACCCCGATCTCCCGTGCTTGTCTTCGTCGTCTCGCGGCTATGATTGTTACTGCTTCATTCTTTGGAAGCGGAGCTGGCATGTGCGCCTTTTGGCCGCGCAAGATAGTCGACGGTTTCCGGCCGTTCCTTTAACCATCCGGTCCAGCGCCTGAATACTTTGCTCATCCGATCTGGGTCGACTCCGAGCTGCGCCATTGCCACGCCGCCGTTGACGGATTCCCGGTACTCGGCAATCAGGCCGCCGCGCACCAGGAATCGGCTCATGCCATCGATCACCACGTGCTGGCCCTCGAACTGCGGAATTTTCGACGTGAAGCTCGAAAGCGACCACGCGTATCCCATGACGCCGTCGAACACCGGATCGAACATCTCCCATCGATAATCCGCCGCATCGCGGTGAAACAGGTTCTGCATCATATCGGCAATCGCGGCGCGACCTTGATGCGGGCCGTAGATGTAGTCGTAGTAGATCGCATCATCGGTGAAATGGTCGGCGAAGCGCGCGCCATTCCCGGATTCTGCC
>JAICIT010000147.1 GCA_025960445.1 Bradyrhizobium sp.
GATCCATGGCCTTTATGAACGGCCCAACATATCGGTAGGATTGTTCATCAGCGACCATCTGCAACTGGCCGCGATCAACACCGTCCGGGTCGCCTGGCTGCTCGCTTTGGGCAAACTCACGGTCGTGGCCTTCTTTGGGCTATTTCTGGCGCTCACCGCCCGTGCATCGATCCGCAAAACCGGCGGCGGCGACGAAGCTCTCGCGCTGGCGCTCGTCATCGGCAGCGTGATCAGTTTTGCAAGCATGGTGATGGCCTCGCAAGTCGGCGAAATGCAAGCGCTTCGCCTCCATGCGACCGAGCTATTGATGCTGCTCGGCAGCGCAATCGTGTTGCTGGTCGAGCATCCCGCTCAGCCGCATACCGACAGCGCCGGTGGCTTAACCTTTCAAGGGTCCGAGCTCATTCACAACCGCTGAGGGCTGGCGATCAGCGTTGCGTCAGGAAGCCGACCACGGTTTCGGTGAACGCGTGCGGCTGCTCGACGTTCGCGATATGCGCGGCATCGAGAATCGTTAAGGCTGCGCCGGGTATTTGGCTTCGAATAAACTCGCCGGCTGAGATCGGCGTACCCATGTCGTGTCTTCCGGCGATCACAAGAGTCGGGTTCTTGATCCCCGGCAGAAGCTCACGCTGGTCGAGTGTGCTCAACGTCTCGCAACAGGCGAGATAGCCCTGGATCGGGCAAGCCAGCAGCATCGCTTTCATATTCGCTGTGATCCGCGGCTCGCGCTCGCGAAAATCAGCCGTGAGCCATGCCGCGATGATGGCATCGGCGGCCGCCGCCATCCCTCCCTGCTTGATCGCGCTGATGCGGGCGAGCCAGTTGGTCGGATCGGGGTAGTAGCAGGTGGTGTTGGAGAGAATAACTTTTCCGAGCCGCTCGGGTGCATTGGCCGCCAGCCATTGTCCGACCATGCCTCCCATGGATATTCCGCACCAATGCACCTTCTCGATGTTCAGATCATCGAGGATCGCCAGCACGTCGCGCCCAAAGCGCTCCATTGAATAGGGTCCGGGTGGAGCGCCGGACTTGCCGTGGCCGCGCCGGTCGTAGCGGATCACGCGAAACAGTCGAGTGAGGGCTTTCATCTGCGGCTCCCACATCTGCAACGTGCAGCCGAGCGAGTTCGACAGCATCAGCGTCGGCCCGCTGTCGCGACCCTCGACCGACACGTTGAGCAGGCAGCCGTCGGCATCGATCATTGGCATTTCATATTCCCTGGTCTTGCGGCTTACGCGGAAAGCGCGTCGTTCTATCAGATGATCGTCGCATCCACAGCTTGCTTTCCGTTAGCAGCCGACCTGCTGTGCCGCGGAATATGCATCGCTCGTAATCCGTTCGTCCTCTTCCTTTTGGGCCGGGCGTGCTTTACTTGGGAGCAGCAGACGAGCGATCCGGGGAGACGCCGATGGCCATGACAATGAACGGTGAGGTGCAGCTTGCAGCGCCCCGTGAGGCGGTGTGGGCGAAATTGAATGATCCGGAAGTGCTCAAGGTTTGCATCCCCGGATGCGAGGAGCTGGAAAAGACGGAAGACAACGGCTTCCGGGCGGTGGCCAAAATGAAAGTTGGCCCGGTGTCGGCCCGGTTCAAAGGGCGCGTCACCTTGAGCGATCTCGATCCGCCAAATGGCTACAAGATTTCAGGCGAAGGCGAGGGCGGCGTCGCCGGATTCGCCAAGGGCGGCGCAAGCGTGGCGCTAGCCGAAAAGGACGGCGGTACGCTGCTGACCTACGACGTGGAGGCGCAGATCGGCGGCAAGCTCGCTCAGCTGGGCCAGCGCTTGATCAACGGTTCGGCCAAAAAACTTGCGGACGAGTTTTTCGCGAATTTCGCCAAGGCGGTGCAAGGCTAGTCCAGAACAAGCGGTCCAGGTTGTCGTTTCGGGCCATGTCCAAGGTGAGGTTGCTCATTGCCGGGATGGCCCATATTATGACCTCCTAATGATTTCAATGACTGTACGGCCGTGCAATGCGGCGGTGCAGATGAAGAGAGTGCTGAATGGCCAAAATCTCCTTGATTGTGAACGGCAATCCCGTCAACGCCAATGTCGACCCCCGGACACTGCTGGTACAGTTTCTGCGTGAGAATCTGCGGCTGACGGGCACCCATGTCGGTTGCGACACCTCGCAATGCGGCGCCTGCGTCGTGCATCTCGACGGCAAGGCGGTGAAATCCTGCACCACGCTCGCGGTCATGGCCGATGGGCACGAAGTCAGGACCATCGAGGGGCTCGCGCCCGACGGTGCGCCACTGCATCCAATGCAGGAGGCCTTTCGTGAGCATCATGGGCTTCAATGCGGATTCTGCACGCCCGGCATGATCATGACCGCGGTCGATATCGTCCACCGCAAGGGTCATGACCTCAGCGACCATACGATCCGGGAAGAGCTCGAGGGCAATCTTTGCCGCTGCACCGGCTATCAGAACATCGTCCTATCGATCGCGGCCGGAGCCAAGGCGATGGCGAACTCGGATCTCGCATAAAGCACGTCACCGCACGGCCTTTAGGAATAACTCATGTACGAATTCAAATATCATCGCCCAGCCACCGTGCGGCAGGCCGCCAATCTCCTGGTCAAGAATGAAGACGCCAAGGTGATCGCCGGCGGTCACACGCTGTTGCCGGTCATGAAGCAGCGGCTCGCCAACCCGCCGCATCTGGTCGATCTGTCTCACATCGAAGGCTTGGATGGCATCGAGATGAAGGGCCGTTCGCTCGTCATTGGCGCGACCGCGACCCACAATGCCGTAGCGACTTCGCCCATCGTTGGTGAGGCGATCCCGGCGCTTGCCGAATTGGCGGGCATGATCGGCGATCCTGCCGTGCGCCATAAGGGCACCATCGGCGGCTCGCTCGCCAACAACGATCCCACGGCGGACTATCCCGCCGCTTGCGTCGCGCTGGGCGCTACGATCGTCACCAATAAGCGCCGACTGAAGCCGGAGGAATTCTTCCAGGGGCTGTTCACGACCGCGCTGGAGAGCGACGAGATCATCACCAGGGTGATGTTTCCGGTCGCGAAGAAGGCTGCTTACGTGAAATTCCGCAACCAGGCCTCGCGTTATGCACTGGTCGGCGTGTTTGTCGCCAAGCGTCCGTCCGACGTGCGCGTCGCGGTCACTGGCGCCGGCTCCGAAGGCGTGTTCCGCGTCACAGCGTTTGAGGAAGCGCTGAAGAAGCGCTTCTCTCCGAAAGCGCTCGATGGCTTGACCGTGCCCGCGGACCGCCTGAACAGTGATTTGCATGGCAGTGCCGAATATCGCGCGCATTTGATCGCGGTGCTGGCGCGGCGCGCGGTGCAAGCCGCGACCGGCAAAGCCTGACGTTGGCGATCCCTGATTCATCAGTACTGGCCAAGCCATGACTGCGTCGGGTCTACCTACGTCCGTGGAGACGATGCTCGAGTTGCTATCCTCGCGGGGTTATCTCGCCGAGCGTTCGCTGGCGACCGTCACTTACCTGTCGCTGCGCATGGGTCGGCCCTTGTTTCTGGAAGGCGAGGCCGGCGTCGGCAAAACCGAAATCGCAAAAGTTCTGTCGACTGCATTGGGACGTAAGCTGATCCGCCTGCAATGCTACGAGGGGCTGGACATCGCTTCCGCCGTCTATGAGTGGAACAGCGCGGCGCAGATGATTGCGATACGGCTCGCGGAAGCAGCGGGCGATACCGATCGCGAGCAGTTGTCGTCAGACATTTTCGCCGAACGGTATCTCGTCAAGCGACCGCTGCTGCAGGCGCTGGAGCCGGACGTAGCCGGCGCGCCGGTGCTTCTTATCGACGAACTCGATCGTGCCGACGAGGCTTTCGAAGCTTTTCTATTGGAGATCCTGAGCGACTTCCAGGTGAGCATTCCTGAACTCGGCACTGTGAAAGCGCCGCATCCGCCGATCGTCATTATCACGTCGAACCGCACCCGCGAAATCCACGATGCACTGAAGCGCCGCTGCCTGTATCACTGGGTGGACTATCCCTCGGCCGAGCGAGAGCTCGCGATCGTCAAGTCCCGGGTGCCCGGAATTTCCGCAAGATTGTCGCAGCAGGTCGTCCGTTTCGTGCAGGCGCTGCGCGACCAGGATTTTTACAAGTCGCCCGGGGTCGCTGAGACCATTGACTGGGCGACCGCGCTGAGCGAACTCGATGCCCGCTCGCTGACACCGCAGGTGGTGGGCGATACGCTCGGCGCGTTGCTGAAATATCAGGACGATATCGCGCGCATGCAAGGCGACACCCTACAGAAGGTCTTAAAAGACGCCACAAGCGAGCAGTAACGTTCGTCTCGTCCGGGACGCGATCACTTCGTTCGCGCCGGGGAATGACGACTGAGATTGGTCTTTCGCATGACTACTCCCGTCACCGGTCTGATCGCAGACAACGTCATCGGCTTTGCTCGGGCGCTCCGCGCCGCAGGCGTTCCGGTAGGGCCCGGCGCGGTGATCGACGCACTGAACGCGCTCGAGGTTGTCGACATCGGCAACCGAGCCGACGTCTTCACCACGCTGGAGGCAATTTTTGTCAATCGCCACGAGCATGCGCTTATTTTCGCGCAGGCGTTCGACCTGTTCTTCCGTGCCGCCGAAGACTGGAAGCACATGCTGGACTCGGTGCCGCTGCCGGATCATGCCAGGAAAAAGCCGCCGCCGGGCGCGCGCCGCGTGCAGGAGGCGTTGTCGCAGCCGCGCATGAGCGAAACGCCGCAAGCTCAGGAGCAGGAGCTCAGGCTTTCGGTCTCGGACAAGGAAGTACTGCAGAAAAAAGATTTCGCGCAGATGAGCGCGGCCGAAATCGCCCAGGTGACGCGGGCGATCGACCAGATGAAATTGCCGCAGGCCGAATTACGAACCCGCCGTTATCAACCCGACGCGCGCGGCTTGCGGCTGGACATGCGCCGCACCTTGCGTGGATCGCTGCGTACCGGCGGCGACATCATCGACATTCGTCGGCTCGGGCGGATCGACAAGCCGGCGCCGATCGTTGCGTTGCTCGATATCTCCGGCTCGATGAGCGAATATACGCGGCTGTTCCTGCATTTCCTGCATGCGATTACCGACGCTCGCAAGCGCGTCTCGGTGTTTCTGTTCGGCACCCGTCTAACCAATGTCACGCGCGCGCTGCGGGCGCGCGATCCCGACCAGGCGCTTGCGAGCTGCTCTGCGAGCGTCGAGGACTGGGCCGGCGGCACTCGCATTGGCACCTCGCTGCACAGCTTCAATAAGCTGTGGGGCAGGCGCGTGCTTGGGCAGGGCGCGATCGTGTTGCTGATTTCCGATGGTCTGGAGCGCGAGGCCGATGCAAAGCTGGCGTTCGAGATGGATCGGCTGCACCGTTCGTGCCGTCGCCTGATCTGGCTTAATCCACTGCTGCGCTATGGCGGCTTCGAGGCCAAGGCGCAGGGCATCAAAATGATGCTGCCGCACGTTGACGAATTCCGCCCGGTACATAATTTGAGTTCGATCGAGGGATTGATATCGGCGCTTTCGTCGGTCCCGCCGGTGCATCACCGCAGCCTGATTCGATCCGCAGCTTGAAAGAGGCTCCCATGCTCAATCGCGACCAGGACATTCTCAAAGCGGCTGAGGACTGGCAGAAGGCCGGCCACGGCGTGGCGCTCGCCACCGTGGTTGAGACCTGGGGCTCCGCGCCACGACCCGCGGGCTCGAGCCTTGTCATCAACGACGAGGGCACCTTTCTCGGCTCGGTTTCCGGCGGCTGCGTCGAGGGCGCGGTCGTCACCGAAGCGCTTGACGTCATCGCCAGCGGCGCGCCGAAAATGCTGGAGTTCGGTGTCGCCGACGAGACCGCCTGGAATGTCGGACTTTCCTGCGGCGGCACTATTCGAGTGTTCGTCGAGAAAGTCGGATAGTCGTGAAGCCTGAAATGCTCCGTGAGCTCAATGTCGAGCGTGCCGCGCGCCGGCCGGCGATCGTGGTTACGGACGTCAACGACGGCGAGCAGCGGCTGGTCAAGGCTGCCGACATCCCCGCCGACCCGCTGTGCGCCGAACTCGCAAAGCAGTTACGCATGGGCAAGAGCGGGATGATCGAGGCCGGCGGCAAGAAACTGTTTCTCAACGTCCATGCTCCGACCGCGAAGCTTGTGATGGTGGGCGCCGTTCATATCAGCCAGGCGCTGGCGCCGCTGGCGCGCTCGCTCGATTACGATGTGACCGTGGTTGATCCGCGGACGGCCTTTGCGAGCCCGGAGCGGTTTCCTGACGTGCCGCTGGTTGCCGAATGGCCGGATGTGGCGCTGCCGCCGCTCAATATCGATCACTACACGGCTTTCGTGGCTCTGACCCACGATCCGAAAATTGACGATCCGGCATTGCTGCACGCGTTCCAGCGCGACTGCTTCTATATCGGGGCGCTGGGCTCGAAGAAGACCCACGCCAGGCGCGCCGAGCGCCTGAAGGCGCAGGGCGCAAAAGAGTCGGACGTCGCGCGTATTCACGCGCCGATCGGATTGCCGATCGGTGCAGTCTCGCCCTCCGAGATCGCGGTCGCCATCATGGCCGAGATCACCGCGCAGTTGCGGCTCCCGAAAGAAA
>JAICIT010000148.1 GCA_025960445.1 Bradyrhizobium sp.
CATTACGGGTTCGCCTTGCTGATGCCCGAGCAGCAGCCCGCCAATAATGCGAACGGATGCTTCAACTGGTTCAACCCGGAAGATACCGCGCGCGGCAGCGGCGAAGCCTGTTCGATCCGGCAAATGATCGCGCGGATGGTGCGTGAGCACGACATTGATGAGCGGCAAATATTCGTCACGGGTCTCTCCGCCGGGGGCGCGATGACATCGGTTATGCTTGCAACCTATCCCGAGATTTTCGCCGCCGGCGCTGTGATCGCCGGGTTGCCGTTCGGCGTCGCGACCAACGTGCGGGAAGCCTTGAATGGCATGTTTCAATCGGCTACGCGCCCGGCATCCGAGCTCGGTGATCTCGTGCGTTCGGCTTCAAATCACAGAGGGCCCTGGCCGAAAGTTTCGGTGTGGCACGGCAGCGCCGATCGAACCGTGAACCCGACCAATGCCGACGAGATCGTGAAGCAATGGATTGATGTTCATGGCCTTCCCTCGGCCCCGATGTCGGAAGGCATGGTCGATGGCTATCCGCGGCAGGTATGGTGGAATGCGGATGGCGAAACCATCGTCGAGTGCTACACGATCACTGATATGGCGCATGGTACGCCGCTCGGAACTGCCGATAACGACCACCGCTATGGGGCGGAAGGCGCATTCCTGATTGAGGCAGGCATCTCATCTTCCTACCACATTGCCAATTTCTTCGGCCTCACCGAACGGATTCGCTCGCCCAAGGAAGCCGCGGCGCCGGCTGCCGCTGCGAAGCCAGCCACCAGGAAACCGCCAATGATCACGCAAACTCCGGCACCAGCCCCCGAGATTACCGGGGTTCTCTGGCCGTTGATGGCAAAGCCCGACGATCATTCCAAGCCGCCGCCCAAGCCTCGCACCCGCCGCGGAATCGATGTCGGCGCCGTCATCACGCGCGCGCTCACGGCGGCGGGTCTTATGAAGCAGGGACCGGAATGAGCCGACGGGAATCGGCCAGGAAAACGGCCGGGGTGCTCGGGATGATCTCAAGCAGCTAGCGGCTGTCTGCCGGCTGCGTCGTCTCCGCGATGAGCTGCATTGGAGTAACGACGACCTCGCCGCCCGCGACCTGGCGTGTCTTTTCCGTATAATGCTTGAAGAACTCACGCGATTGAAGCGTCTTGATTGCCTGCTCGTCGACCGCGGCGGCTAGATGATAATAATCAGCATCGTCGCGGTTCTTCATGCAGCGGTAGCTGATCTTGCCTTTGAGCTCTGGATCGTCATTCAGCGCGGCAATGAATCGATTGATCTCCAGATGCCATTCCGTCGTCGGACCGTTGGCGAATTGGTATTTGATCATGAAGTGCTTCATCGATAGCTCCTTAGAGGAAATATTTTTTCGCCGATCTGGAACTGAGCGGCACTTCCTGATCTGATGCCGATAGGCGCCAAAGCGCAAGTATGGACAAAATTGATACTAAGGGTCCTTTGAAGCGCATCGTCCGCGGAATGACGTCCGGAGATATGGCATGGGCAAGGGAAAATCAGCGCGGTCATGTGAATGCCCGGTCGCGGCGTTCCAGAAAATGATCAGCGGCAAATACAAGCTGCGGATCATCTGGGATTTGCAAGCCGGCCCCAGGCGCTACGGCGAAATCCGCAGCGGCCTGCTGCGCGGCGGGAGCGGCAGTTCGGAGATCGCTCCGCGCGTGCTCAGCCGCGAGTTGAAGGCGCTCGCCGCGAGCGGGCTGATCGACCGGAGAGATTACGGCGTCGTTCCCCCAAAGGTGGAATACCGGCTGACGCGCAAGGGCAGGAGTTTTGTTCCGGTCATCGCCGCCATTCGCGATTGGGGTGGTCGGCACCTGGCGCAAGCAAGCTCGGGCGAACTCGAAGCTGCTGAATAGCGATGTTGCGCTACATCGCGCCGGTGAGAAACGGATTCGTCATTCGCTCCTGCCCGATGCTCGATCCCGGGCCGTGGCCGCAGATGAAAGCGACGTCGTCGCCGAGCGGCAGCAGCTTGTCCTTGATCGATTTGATCAGCGTCGCGTGATTGCCGCCGGGAATGTCGCTCCGTCCCACCGAACCGCTGAACAGCACGTCGCCGACATGCGCAAAGCGCATCTCGTTGCTGAAAAACACCACGCTGCCCGGCGAATGTCCCGGGCAATGCAGGATATCGAACGTCAATTCACCGAGCGAAACCTGATCGCCCTCGTCGAGCCAGCGGTCCGGCGCGAAATCGCGCACGCCCGTCATTCCAAATCGGGCGCCGCTCGCAACCACATTGTCGAGCAGGAATTTGTCGGCGATATGCGGTCCTTCGATCGGCACCTTCAATGCGTCGCGCAGATCGGCGGCGCCGCCAACATGGTCGATGTGGCCGTGTGTGAGCCAGATCTTCTCAACGCGCACTTTGGATTGCTGGATCGCGGCCTGGATTTTTGGAACGTCGCCGCCCGGGTCGATCACCGCGGCTTTTTTCGTGGCCTCGCACCAGATCAGGGTGCAATTCTGCTCGAACAGAGTTACCGGAATGATGACGGCGCCGGCCTTCGCCTTGGTTTCGGTTTGCTGGCTCATGCCAGCACATTGCCGATTTTTCGCAGCCAGCCAAGCGAAAGCTTCCTGAATTTCGACCAGACCTGATCTGTGAGCGACGCCGAGCTACTGACCGGATCATCTCGATCGGAACCGCTTCACGCGCGGTACGCGGGTTTAGGGGAACTGGCCTGACTGAACCTGTTCGGCGGTTCCGAGTTAGCCCGCGACGCGATGCCAGGGGAATAGCGATCGAGATGAAACAACCGGACGAATTCTGGTGGCGACACGGTGTATTTTACCAGATCTATCCGCGGTCGTTCCAGGATTCCAACGGTGATGGAGTCGGAGACCTCAGGGGCATCATCGAACGGCTGCCGTATCTGGTGTCGCTTGGAATCGACGCGATCTGGTTGTCACCGATCTTCCCCTCGCCGATGGCTGATTTCGGTTACGACATTGCCGATTACACCGGCATCGATCCGCTATTCGGCACGATGGCCGATTTCGACGCGCTGATCGCGGCCGCACATGATGGCGGGCTCAAACTCATCCTCGATCTCGTGCCCAACCACACTTCCGACCAGCATCCCTGGTTTCTCGAAAGCCGCCGCTCACGCGATAACCCAAAACGCGATTGGTACATCTGGCGTGACCCGAACGCGGCTGGCGGTCCTCCGAACAACTGGCTGTCGGAATTCGGCGGCAGCGCATGGCAGTACGACGCCGCAACAGGGCAGTATTATTATCACGCTTTCCTTGCCCAGCAGCCGGATCTGAACTGGCGCAATCCCGAGGTGCGCCACGCCATTCATGAGGTGATGCGCTTCTGGCTCAGGAAGGGAGTTGACGGCTTTCGTGTCGATGTCATCTGGCACCTGATCAAGGACGCGGAATTTCGCGACAATCCGCCCAATCCGAGCTTTCGCGAGGGCCGGCCGCCGCATGAGCAAATTCTGCCGCTGCGCACGACCGATCAGGTCGAGGTGCATGATGCGATCGCCGAGATGCGGCGGGTGATCGACGAATTTCCGGCGCGCGTATTGATCGGTGAGATTTATCTGCCGACAGAACGTCTGGTGACCTATTACGGCAGGGAGTTGGGCGGCGCGCATCTGCCGTTCAATTTTGCGCTGCTCTCGGCGCCCTGGAATGCGCGGGCAATCGAAAAAATCATTCATGATTACGAAGCCGCGCTTCCGCAAGGAGCTTGGCCCAACTGGGTGCTTGGCAACCACGATCGTCCACGGGTGGCGAGCCGGGTCGGCCAGGATCAGGCGCGGGTCGCGACGATGTTATTGTTGACCTTGCGAGGAACGCCGACACTCTACTACGGAGATGAAATTGGGATGCATCAGGTCGCGATCGCGCCCGGTCAGGTGCGGGATCCCTTTGAAAAGAATGTTCCGGGTATCGGAGTCGGGCGCGACGGCTGCCGCACGCCGATGCAATGGGATGCCGGCCGTTTCGCGGGATTTTCCACATCGACGCCCTGGTTGCCGTTATCGGACGATTTCGTGCACGAGAACGTCGTCAACCTCCAAGCCGACGCCCGATCGATACTCAATCTGTACAAGGCGCTGATCGGCTTGCGGAGCAATTTGCCGGAGTTGATGATCGGGTCGTATGTGCCGGTCGCCGCGCAAGGCGATCTGCTGATTTACCGCAGGCAGAGCGAAGTCGACGCGTTGGTCATCGCGCTGAACCTGGGCGATCAGCCGACCTCGATCTCATCAGAGGCGGCCGCGCTGAGGGGCGAAATTCTGATTTCGACTTTCCTTGACCGGCGCGGAGAGAAGATAAAGGACACAGTTGATTTACGTGGCAATGAGGGCGTGATCATCGGTGTCTTGGGCGCTCAGCCTGGATAAATGGCTTTCCCTTTGCATCGGTATCGATGTCACTCCGCTTCAGGAGATAGTCGAGGCCGCCGACCCGGTACCAGCGGTAGCCATAAGCTTCGATCAACAGCAAATGCTTGCCGCGTTCATCGGCATAACTGTGTTCTTCGGCCAGCAGATTGACCAGCAGCTCGCCGGCATCGCCGGGAAGCCCGACCGCAAACGAGATTTCACGCGGCTTATCATCGAGATTGTGCACGAACAATACAGAATTGTTGCGCCAGTCATAGCGTATGATCAGAACAGCCGGATCGCGCGCGGCGATCACCTTGAAGTCGCCCCAGCCGATTTCCGGGACCTCCTTGCGCATGCGGATGATGCGCTCGGTCCAGTTCAACAATGAACCGGGGTCGCGGCGCTGTTTCGCGACATTGACATGCTCAAAGCCGTACGCGCCTTCATCGATCACCGGCGAACACGGCCGCTCGCTTTCGGTGAAACCTGCATGGGGCTCGTTCGACCATTGCATGGGAGTGCGGGCGCAGTTGCGCTCCGGCAAATCCAGATTGTCGCCCATCCCGATTTCGTCGCCATAGCGGATCACCGGCGTGCCCGGCAGCGTGCACATCAGGCTATAGGCGAGTTCGAGACAACGACGGTCACCGCCGAGCATGGGTGCAAGACGGCGGCGGATTCCACGATTGTAGAGCTGCATGTTCTTGTCGGCACCGAATTTCTCGAACACCACCTTGCGCTGAGCCTTTGTCAAACGCCCGAGATCGAGTTCGTCGTGATTGCGCAGGAACAAGCCCCATTGCGCGGAAGCCGGTCGCGGCTTGGTCGCATCGAGAGCTTTTGCCAGTGGACGCGAGTCCGCCGAAGCCAGCGCATAGAACAGATGCTGGTTGACCTGGAAGTTGAACATCATGTGCATGCGGTCGCCGTCATCGCCAAAATACTTCATATCGGTTTCGGGTAGCACGTTGGCTTCGGCGAGGATGATGGCGTCCCCTTCGCGCCATTGCAGGAACTCCCGGAACGAGCGCAGCATGTCGTATTGCTCGATCGCGGTGCGAACCTTGGCGCCCTTGGTGGCGATCACGAATGGGACCGCATCCATGCGGAAGCCTGACACGCCCATCTGAATCCAGAAACCCATGATCTTGAGGATCTCGGCCTGTACGCGCGGATTCGAGGTGTTGAGGTCGGGCTGGAAATCGTAAAAGCGATGGAAGTACCAAGCGCCGGCCTGCTTATCCCGGCTCCATGTGGTTTTTTGCACGCCGGGAAACACCATGCCTTTGCCCGAATTGGCGGGCTTCTTGTCGGACCAGACGTACCAATCGCGATACGGCGAGTCCTTTGAGCTTCGTGCCTGCTGAAACCAGGGATGCGCATCGGAAGTATGGTTGACGACGAGATCGATAATGACGCGCAAGCCGCGCTGCTTACAGCCATGAGTAAACTCAACGAAGTCGCCCAGCGTGCCGTATCGGGGATCGACTCCATAATAATCGGTGATGTCGTAACCATCGTCCCTGCCGGGAGACGGCTGAAACGGCATCAGCCAGATCGTGGTGATGCCGAGCCCCTGCAGATAATCCAGCCGGCGCAACAGCCCTTTGAAGTCACCGACGCCGTCGCCGTTGGCGTCCATGTAAGTCGCGACCGAGAGGCAGTAAAAGACGCCGTTTTTGTACCAGAGGTCGTCGATCATGCCGAGGCAGCCCTGTTCGGTCCGCCTCGTTGCCGCAGCATCGTCCGGGAAATCGGAAGTCGGTTTTGCAAAAACATCATGCACAAACAAAGGGGTAAAATCACGATCCGATCGACCTTCTTGGACCAGGGTCTTTACGGGTCGTGTACTAAGCCCTGAGGCGTTCCACGGTTCCAGTTGGCATCGCCGGAAGCACAAACTGGTTTCCACCTCGCGTGTCGCGCCCTACTGTTGGGGCGATGGAATCACCTGCCCGCAAAATAGATCTCGCACCGCGACCGGACCGCCGCCAATCGGAGACGGCACTGTCGATCGCACGTGGTAGCGCGCGCCTGTTGCGCTCGCTGGGGTTCTCCTGCATCAGCGAACTGCCCCTGCCTTCCGGCCGCCGCGCCGATCTGGTGGCGCTCAACGAACGCGGCGATATCTGGATCATCGAGATCAAGTCGTCGATCGAGGAC
>JAICIT010000149.1 GCA_025960445.1 Bradyrhizobium sp.
TGCCCAATCCAGAAATTCCGGATTGACCGGTCGAGCGGCTTCTCGGGGCGTCTTCAATTGCTGCCGATCCACTGGCGGGGCGATGTCGCCGTCGACATTCCAGAGTTCCGCATAATCGGTGGACCTCGGCGCCGCGGCGGCAGCGTTAGCCGCGCGATGGTCGACGGCCTCGCCCTCGGCCCCATCCAGCGAAACGCCGATGATATAATGCCCTACGATAAAGCGATCACCACTTCGCAATTTGTGGGGGCCGCGCATCCGCTGATCGGCGCCATTGAGAAAAGTGCCGTTGGTGGAGACATCGTGGAGCCAATAACCTCCATCGCGGTAATGCACTTCGCAATGCTTTCCCGAGATCAGGCGCGCCGGATCCGGCAGCGTCCAGTCGAGATGACGATCTCGGCCGATGTCGACGGTCCGCTTGCCCGTGACCGTAAAGGACACCGGCCCGCCGTCCGGCAAGCTGCTCTCGTTTTCAATATTGAAACGAAGCGCCATCAAAGCATCCTGCTATCGCCCAGCGCGCGGTTCGCCGCGCACAGCTTGAATACCATCCTCCAGGCAAAGCGTCATTATCCGGTCCCGGGTCTCGCGAGGCAGACGGGACAAACCCACGAAGAGAGCAACGCGCACCGCCCTTGCGGTCTGTTCCGGTGGCGCCTCACGGTGCTCGCATTCCGGCGGCATGACGCTGCCTCCCGACCAGCCGGCGGCGAGCGCGAGCCAAGTCGTGGCGGCGCGCCGGTTGTTTCGATTGCCGAGCGCCAGCGCTCGCGTTCGTCGCCATTCTTCTGGCTGTTCGGCCCATTCTTCAGCGTAAGCAATCGCCCGATCCTCGCTCGCCTCGAAGTGATCGACCATCCGCCGTAGCGACCGACAGCCCCATGCCACGGCCTCTCTTCTTGGCAACAGATACGCGCAAAGCGAAATTGCCGGCTCCCAATCCTGCGCATCGACGAGTTGCCGAAGGAAGTCCAGCGACTGCAGGCCGGGATCACCCTTGCCAACATCCTCACCAGCCGTTGGATACGCCTCGAAAAGATCTTGCACCGTGCTAAATCGAACCTGCTTCATCTCCTAATGTCACCCAATGGCGACCGGCGTTCCATGCAAGGCCAGCGGACCCAGAGACTGAATCGTCACCGTCGGCGCATTGATCATGATCCCGGTCGGGTCGATCTTGATGATGCTGGCACCGACTCTGAGAACAATCTCCAGGTTGGCGGTCATCGTGATCGTAGTGCCCGCATCAACCGTTTGATCCAGCATCATCGAAATGTGCTGCCCTCCCAATTCGATATCGAGTTTGTCGTCGCCGCGCTTTAGAGTGGTCCGCCGGGAGGCGCCTCCAAAGGAATTTTCGCCGATGGTGCGGGTCTCGGTATCACGCACTACAACATCGTGATCTTTTTCGGCGTGAACGGTAATCTTCTCAGACCCCTTTTTGTCTTCGAAATTCCACTCGTTGTACCCGCCACCGTTCTTGGTGGAATCGGACTTTAGACCGGCGACGGTCTTTTTCGACGGCAGATCATAAGGCGGCTTGTATTCGTCATTGTACACGGTGCCGATTACGAGCGGTCGGTCCGGGTCGCCCTCAAGAAATTCAACGACGACCTCCTGGCCAACGCGCGGAATGATCTGGCCGCCCCAGCGTTTGCCGGACCAAACCTGCGCAACCCGCAGGCGACACGAGCGGTTCTTCTTTCGATCCCAATAGAAGCGCACATAGATTTCACCGAGCGCTTCGACATCGATCTCCTCGGTGGAGTCGTCGTCCTTTGTGACCACCTTGGCGGTCTGGATGCCATTGATGACCGGTTTGGGCGTAATAATCGGAGCGCGAAACGGCTGCTTGCTGGGGAGAAACTCATACGCCCCAAAGTAGCTCTCACGACCGCCGGCCCCACTGCCGGAGCGGTACGCCTCCATCGCAAACGAATGCGTTGCCCGCACGACCAGGTATTCGACATTTTCCGAATCCTGCCAGTGGCGCTCAAGCTTTGTCAGGCCACCCGGAAATAGGTTGACCGCTTCGCCGTTGCCGCTCCGACGGTGATCAAGCGCCTGCTCCGATTGAAGCCGAATTTTCGCATAGCGCTCGCCGTCCGACTTCTCCTTGTACTTGCCAGGATAATCGTAAATCTCCATCTCGGAACGCGTGTAGTGTTCGGAACCCTTTGCGTCACTCACCATTTGCGCGTTCGGCTTTTGATAGTTGTAGTCGTTGAGCTCGATCTTGCCCGTTCTGAAACGCCGTTCCGCACTCCAGTTGTGAATGATCTGTTCTTTACGCCGATCGGTACTGGTCAGGGCGACGTAAGGAATGGATGCGAGGCCATCGATGGGCGAGTGCGAAGAGTGCGAGTCCGCCAGCACCAAAGTGTGCTTGCCGCGCTCATGCTTGAAAAAATAATAGATGCCGTGTTGCTCCATCAGACGGCTGATGAAATTGAGATCGGTTTCCCGGTACTGGACACAATATTCGAGTTTCGGGTTCGACGAGTCCTCCCTCAGCTTGAATTCGACGTCATCAAATCCGCGCTCCTTGAAGACGTCCTTGATGATTTCGGACGCCTTTTTATCTTGAAAGATGCGGCAATCGGAGGTCCGCGACAGCAGCCAAAGCCATGGTCTAAGCAAAATGCGATAACTGTAGTAAGTGTCTTTGGAGCCGAGCCATCGCGCTTCAACGAGGATGCCGCTGAACTCGCGTTCCTTCCCATACATCTTTATTTTAAGCGTGCATTGCTGGCCGATCGCCTTGTCGAAATCGATGTCAGCCTTTTCACTCAGGCAATCGATTTGGAATTCGAAAAGCTCGCTCAAACCTTCAGTTGCTTCCAGGCTCACGAAAACCAGGACATCTTTGCCGAGCGGTGTCGTGAGCTCGCAGATGCGAGTATCCTGGGTAAGCACCTGGCCCATGTGAGCGACGAGCTCCAAATAAAACAGTAAGGCACCAACTTAGATCGTAGAATTCTTGGGGAGGACTTTAGCGTATCTCCTCATCAAGGAAAGACGATTGCCCGCCATTAAGTATATTCGAACCGCAAACCGGTGAACGCCACGCGTCGAGGCGCGGCTCGAAGTTCTATCCGCCTCACATAAGTCGGCGATAAGGGGTTGCCGGTTCACGAAAAAATGTCATGATCGATGCGTTGCAGGGCGATGGAGCCGGCCACGGCGCGAGCCGTCAGAGCTGCCCATTGCCGATAATGTATTTACCGGGCAGCGCGATTAGCACGCTGAGAAATGAACGGCATTCAGATGCTCGATTTCGAGCCCTTGACGATTCCCGTCTCCGCGGAAGATCCGAGTGGTCCCGACCTCGATTCCGAAGGCAATGCTGAATACCTCAATTTCTTCGCCGGCACGGAACCGCTGCTGCCGATGTCCTACTTCGAAGTTGTGAAGCCGAGCGGCGAACGCGGGCGGTTCGATCCCAAGGCAGTCGATTTCGAAACGCCGCTGGCGGCGGCGAAGCCTCTTCTGACGCGCACGCGCGATCTGCGCGTGCTTGTGCTGCTGGCAAAACTCTCGATCCTGAACCGCGATCTGACCGGTTTTACCAGATGTCTTGTCGCGATCGCATCTCTTTTGGAGACGCAGTGGGCAACCGTTCATCCGCGAGATGACAACGGCGATTTCACATATCGCGCGGTCACTATCGAATCTCTCGATGTGCTTCCCACCGTGGTCAATCCGCTACAATTTCAGCCGCTGATCGATAACCGGCGGTACGGCGTCATCAGTTACCGCTCCTATCAAGTGGCCAAAGGCGAGATTGCCTCGACGGAGGAAGCCGATCTGGATCTCGCCACGATAGAACGCATCGTGGCAGAGACCGACCTCGACATTCTCAAAACGATCAGCACCAAATTTAACGAACTGGCCGCGGTCATCGCACGGATAAAAACGATTTGGCTCGACAAGGCAGGCCCGAGCCGGCCTTTGGGCCTGGAACGGGTCGCAGGCACAGTGGACGGGATTGCGAGCTGGCTTCAGCAACTGGTCAGGCAGCGCGACCCGGCTGCGGTGGAACTCAGCCAAGATGGGCCGGCTGCTTCGAGCAACGGGGAAATTCCGGGTGAAGCTTCGGAACTCGCGCAAGTCGGCACCGTGAAATCGCAAGCACAAGCGGCGGCCGCACTGGAGGCGATTGCGGAATATTTTGCCCGATCGGAGCCGTCTAATCCCGCTCTTCTCCTTGTCCGGCAGGCTCACGAGATGGTGGGCAAATCATTTGTAGAGGTGATGCGGATGCTGGTTCCCGCGCATGTGGAGGCCGCCGCTATCAATATCGGTCGCGACAAATTTTTTGATTTGCCAATCGAGCGGATGGCGGTGCTGCCGGCTCCCGAGGCGCCCTCGCCTGTTAACGGGACCGGCGAGCAAGACGTTGTTTTCTCGACAGAAACGCGCGCACAGGCTCTGCTGCTTCTGAATCATGTCGCGACATTTTTCAGAAGTACAGAACCATCGAGCCCGATACCGTTTCTGATCGATCGCGCGCGCGAGCTTGCTCAGCGCGACTTTCTCAGCCTGCTTCAGGATGTATTGCCCGAAGGAGCACTAAAAACATTCAACAGCTAAACTTGAACCACAACCGCGGCCGGACCGACTAACATCAAAATGGTTAACCCTGCGTCAGCAGGCCGACTCCAAGCCTTTTTACCTACTGCGAAAGATTGCTTCGCCGACTATTCGTGCAATACTGCAGCACTACAACAAGCCTTCACAGGGGGCGAGTTATGGCAACAGATAGTGGTCAGAAATTCATTCGGCGGAACCGCGCGCCGCGCGTTCATATCACTTACGAAGATCCTTACGATGCGGAGCGGCTGATCGAACTGCCGTTCGTCATGGGCGTATTGTCCGATCTTTCCGGCAACAACCCCGGCGTCGAGAAGGCAAAAGTCGAGGAGCGGAAGTTTCTCGAATTCGACATGGATAATTTCGATAATCGAATGGCGGCGATCCAGCCGGGCGTCACGATGCGCGTCAACAACAAGCTCGGTGATGAGTCCGGCGAAAAACTTTCGGTCAATCTCAGATTCGACAAGATGGCCGATTTCACGCCTGCAGCGGTTGCACGCCAGGTGCCGGCAACAGCGAAACTGTTGGAAGCGCGCGAACAACTCGCAAACTTGCTGCGCTACATGGACGGCAAGGTGGCGGCCGAAGATCAACTCAAGAAGCTTCTGAGTGATCCGCAGTTGATGACTGCGCTTCAGGAACGAGCCGCAACGCAATCTAAGGATCGGGATTCCGAGCTGTGAAGTAGAGGGACCGGACTAATCATGGCTAAACAAGCTGGGCGCAACGAAGCCACCACACAGACCGCAACAGTAGAGGCCGACGAGTTTTCGGCGCTGTTGAAGCAAAGCTTCAAGCCGCGAACCGAACGGGCCGCGACCGAAGTGGAGAACGCGGTATCGACCCTCGTGCGCGAGGCGTTGAAAGACACCACCCTCATTAAGACCGACGTTCTCGATACGATCGAAGAAATGATCGCGCGTATCGATCAGAAACTCACCGCGCAAATGAATGAAATTCTTCATGCGGAAGAGTTCCAGAAGATCGAGAGCGCATGGCGCGGCCTGCATTATCTGGTGTTCAATTCGGAGACCGACGCCAATCTCAAGATCCGGGTTTTGAACATCTCCAAGAACGAGCTGTACCGGAACCTGCGACTCTATCCCGATGCAAGATGGGACCAGAGTCCGCTGTTCAAGCAAGTTTACGAATATGAATTCGGTCAACTCGGCGGCGAACCCTTTGGATGCCTGATCGGGGACTATTATTTCAGCCACGTTCCAACCGACGTACAGCTGTTGCGCGACTTGAGCAAAGTAGCTGGCGCGGCGCATGCGCCGTTCTTCACGGGAGCTGATCCGACGCTGATGGGCATGGACTCCTGGACGGAGCTGTCCAACCCGCGCGATCTTAGCAAGGTTTTCGACACGCCCGAATACGCGGCGTGGAAAGGACTGCGGGATCAGGATGACTCCCGATACCTCGGCCTATGCATGCCGCGCGTGCTTGGCCGGCTACCATACGGTGCCAAGTCTGAACCTGTCGAGGAATTCGCCTTTGAAGAAGAGACCGACGGACACACCGGCGACAAATATGGCTGGATGAACGCGGCCTATGCGATGGCGGTCAACGTCAACAGGGCGTTCAAAGAATTCGGCTGGTGTACGCGCATTCGCGGCGTTCAGTCCGGCGGGGAAGTCATAAACCTGCCCACCCATACTTTCCCGACCGATGATGGCGGCGTCGATCTCAAGTGCCCGACCGAAATCGCCATTAGCGACCGACGTGAGCATGAGCTCGCCAAGTCGGGGCTCATACCCCTCATCCATCGCAAGAACACCGACAAAGCGGCCTTTATCGGTGCGCAGTCGCTCTACAAGCCGAAGAAATATTTCGGTGACAAAGGGGTCGACGCCACGGCTTCCGACAATCTCTCGGCGCGACTGCCCTACATGTTCGCCGTCTCCCGCTTTGCGCATTATCTGAA
>JAICIT010000150.1 GCA_025960445.1 Bradyrhizobium sp.
ATGTCATAACCCCGATAACTTCCGGTCACGGGCGCACGGATCACCGCCTGATACGATTTGAGATCGCCGGCGCTCATGATTCCGCCGGCGTCGGCGATCGCCTTCACCAGCTTTTCCGCGATTGGACCTTCGTAAAATCCGGGCCGCCCCTGTTCGGCGATCGCAGAAAGCGTCGCCGCCAGGTCGGTTTGAATGAGTCGGTCGCCTTCGCGCAGCGTGGTGCCATCGGGACGAGAAAAAATGCGGGCCGATGAGGGCCATCGCGCCAGTCGATTGTGCCAGCGGGGCAGCGTGTCGGCGGAGTCATCAGTGAAAAGTACGCCGTTGCGTGCAAGATCGATGGCAGGTTGCAGCAACGCTGCAAGCGTGAATTTTCCCGAGCCATATTTCTCGAGCGCGAGCGTCAATCCGGCTACCGTGCCGGGAACGCCGATGCCGAGTGCGGAATCGCGCGACTTTGCGCTATCCGGCTTGCCGTCCCGCCCGAGAAAAATACTTGCCGTCGTCGCGCCCGGCGCGGTCTCGCGGTAGTCAATCGCGACGTCCTCATGGTGCTCGGCCGAGTGGATCACCATGAAACCCCCGCCGCCGATGTTCCCCGCCCGCGGATACGTCACCGCCATCGCGAATCCGGTAGCTACGGCTGCGTCCACCGCATTGCCGCCACGTCGCAGCACGTCCGCCCCGATAGAGGCGGCGGTTCTCTCCTGCGCGACGACGATGCCATGCTTGGCGGCGACGGCTCGGTTCGCATCCGCAACGGCCCGGCTGGAAAAGCCGGGCCGCGAGTCCTGCGCGGCGGCTGGACCGCAAAGCGCGATCACCAGGACAATGACTGTAGAGATCCAGGCGCGCTTTGCTTCGAGGAAAGCCATCAGATTCCGCTGCGAGTTAATGCGTGTCGTTGCCGCGATTTCACCAGCCTGACATTATTGCCAATGCTATATGGTTTTGCGCGCGATGGGCAAAACGACTAAATCGTGATTGGTTGGTGCGAGCAGCCGGCCCCGAGCGTTTCGCGCGTGGCTCGGAAAGAAATGGCCGTCAGTGCCTGAAATGCCTGATGCCGGTGAATACCATGGCAATGCCGTGATCATCGGCGGCTTTGATGACTTCATCATCGCGCACCGACCCGCCGGGCTGGATAACGGCGGTCGCGCCGGCCTCGATCGCGACAAGGAGTCCGTCGGCAAACGGAAAGAATGCATCCGAAGCCACAACCGATCCCCTGGTCATTGGTTCACTCAGTTTGGCCTCAACGGCTGCAGCCTGGGCTTTTCGTGCGGCGATGCGCGCGGAATCCACCCGGCTCATCTGTCCGGCGCCAATGCCGACTGTGGCAAGATCCTTGGCATAGACGATGGTGTTGGACTTGACGTGCTTGGCGACGCGGAAGGCGAACCTGAGATCGCGCAGCTCGGCATCATTCGGCGCTCGCCTGGTCGCGACCTTGAACGTCATATGTTCGACCACCGCGTTGTCGCGGCTCTGCACCAGCATGCCGCCGGCGACGGTCTTGGCGGTGAGGCCAGGCGCGCGCGGATCGGGCAGGTCGCCGGCGAGCAGCAGGCGCAAATTGCGTCGCTTGCCGATGATCCCAATGGCTTCGTCGGTCGCGTCCGGCGCGATAATCACCTCGGTAAAAATTTCGGTGATGGCGCGCGCGGCGTCCGCATCCAGCGTCCGGTTGAGCGCGACGATGCCGCCGTAAGCGGATGTGGAATCGCAGGCTAACGCCTTGCGGTAGGCGCCGACGAGATCGCTTGCTTCGGCGACGCCGCAGGGATTGGCGTGCTTGACGATCACGCAAGCCGCGGTGCGCGTCGGATCGAATTCGGCGAGGCATTCATACGCGGCATCGGTATCGTTGATATTGTTGTACGAAAGCTCCCTGCCCTGCAGTTGGCGCGCGGTGGCAACCCCTGCGCGGTGATCGGGCGTTCGATAGAAAGCGGCAGTCTGATGTGGGTTCTCGCCGTAACGCAGCGCCTGGATCAGGCGTCCGCCGAACGCGCGAAAATCCGGCGCTTCCGTCTTCAGCGCGGCCGCGAACCAGTTCGAGATCGCCGCGTCATATGCGGCGGTGCGCGCGTAGGCTTTGGCGGCGAGACGTCGGCGCAGCGAGAGCGTCGTCGCGCCCGCATTGGCAGCGAGTTCGTCGAGCACGGCCTGATAGTCATGCGCTTCGACGATCACCGCGACATCATCATGGTTCTTGGCCGCGGCGCGGATCATCGCGGGACCGCCTATGTCGATGTTTTCGATGCACTCCTCGAAGCCGGCGCGCTTTTCAACGGTGGCTTCGAACGGGTAGAGATTGACCACCAGCAGGTCGATCGGCGCGATGTCATGGGCCTTCATTGCGTTGGCGTGCTCGGCATTGTCGCGGATGGCGAGCAGCCCGCCATGCACTTTGGGATGCAGGGTCTTCACCCGACCATCCATCATCTCCGGAAAGCCTGTCAGCTCCGAGACATCCCTGACCTTCAATCCCGCGGCAGCGATCGCCTTCGCGGTGCCGCCGGTGGAGACCAGCTCCACTCCGTGATCAACCAGCGCGCGGGCGAATTCGATCAGTCCGGTCTTGTCTGAAACCGACAACAGGGCGCGGGTTACGCGACGCAAATGCTCACTCATGGGCCATGTCCTGCAGGATAATGCCGCCGGTTAGCACGGTTTGCCGAGGCAAGAAACCGGCAGTGTCGGTTCGGGCTACTATTGCAGGCGATTTTACAACGGCAATTCCGGCTCGCGGCTGGCGGTGCGCCGAGCGCCGGCCGCCGGAGCCGAGGTGGTCGACCGCACAAAGCTCCAGCGGGTCGATGGGGCGCGCCGCGAATTCTGCCGAATGACGATCTGTGCAGTACGCCGCGGACCATCGTTTCCAGCCAGGAACACGCTGTCTTCCAGATCGACCTTGTCGTCGAGCGCCTCGAAGGTCCACACGTCGCGATTCGGTAACACCAGCATCACGCCGCGGCCATCGCTGAGCCTGTTCGCCTTCACCGAGGGATGAAGATGAAACCGCACGGCGTAATCGGTATCGTTGCCTTTAATCCGTGTGCCCGGCGCGGGTGACACGGTGTCCTCGCCGTCGAGCCTGGAGCCATCATGCGCAACCATCAGCGTCCGCCGATGCATCACTCCGAACCGCGCCAGATAGCCGTTATGCGCCGTGCTCAACAGCATGCCGTCGGCAACGACCTCGCGATAGCTTTCCACCTCGCTCGGACCGCTGACGATCGGCGAGCCGTGCAACAGGCGCTTCATCGCCGAGAACTCGACGAACTGGCATGATGACGTATCGTGGTAGGTCAAGGTCGAATGCGCCGCCGTGCTGCGCGCAAAGGCGCGCCAGTTGTCGCGCCCGGTGGTGGGCATCCCGCAATTGACCACGATCCTGCTCGGGCCGGACGACAGTTCAAAGGACAAGCAGCCGGCGTGCGCGTCTTGACTGATGCTGGGTGGCGGCGGCGCGCCGGCATCGATGATCACTGTCATCGCACCCGTATCAAGGCGCTGAAAACCGCTGTGCGGCATGTACGACATCGGCAGGCCGTGGGTGTCATCATAGGCGAGCACGGTGGCGAGCAGATCGGACGGCGCGCTGCTCATGCCGTTGAACAACGCAAAACTGCCATCGCCGTGCCGAAAGAACCGCAGCATCGGCATCATGCGGTCGATCGCATTCAACAATGCGGCTGGCGGCGCGATATTGCGCGCGGCGAAGGTCTGCCGCAGCGGCAACAGATCAATCAGAAGCTCGATCAACGCGCCGGGATTGCGCGAGATGTGTCCGCCGTCGGGGAGTATCTGCCGCTGCAATTCATCGGCGAGCTTGCGGGTGGCGGTGCGGATGTGTTTTCCCTGGTTGGCAAGGCAGAGCGCGGCATAGCAAAGCGCGATCATGACCTGAAGGCGCGGCACGCCATCGATATCAAGCGTCGTGTAGCGCAGGTATCGAATTTCGCGCGTCAGGCCGCGTAGATAGCGCCGATAGAATTTTCCGTCGCTGTCGCCGAGCACGAGGGGCGCTTGCGACAACAGTGAGATGACGCGGCGCGCCAGCACATCAGGCCGCCGGCCGATGGAGCGCTTGCGCGCCGCATTTGAAATCCAGTCATCGACCAGCGCGCGCGCATTGGCCCGTGTCAGCGCGGTATCGGCGGCGCGAAGATGTCGGAGCCATCCGAAACCGAGTAGCGCCACCTCCCAGTCTTCGGACGGAGGCTCGAGGTCGAAAATAGATCGGCCATGGCAAGTCACGATCTTGCCCGCGAAAACAAATCGGCCGGCATAAATCTCGGCTGCCCGAGTGGCGTCGGCGGTGCGTAGATCGTGCGGCGCGATAATGAGACGATCGGTTCGGCCCGGCCAAATACGCGACAGCGCAACCGAGCCGCCGGTTGCTCGCGCCATCAGGTTCCGCGCGAAGCGGCCCATCACTAGCGTCGATATGCGTCTGTGTTCGGTGACCGACACGCCTGCTCTTGATTGGAGGATTCAGGTTGCGAATCCTTTTAGTCCGGAAACGCCGCCAAGACATCTTGAAAGGCTGCGAATCAGCGGCGGCTCAAGCAGAAGGGCTGTAAAGGCAAACTCAGGATTTGACCAACCGCGCGGCGTAGAACCCATCAAGCCCGCTCAGCCGGGGATCTTGATGCGGCAGGTGGCAGGGCAGTGTGCGCACGTCGCCATTCGCGGTCAGGATTTCCTCGCGGCCCGCCACCTCGCCGGCCTCGACCGGCGCGCGACGCATGGCGGGTTCGGCGGCGAGAAGGGCCGCGATAGCGTGCTCGCCCTCTTCGGGTTCCAGCGAGCAGGTACAATACACCAGCATACCTCCAGGCCGGAGCAGCGAAGCCGCCTTTTGCAGCAGCCGCTTCTGGAGCGCCGCCAAGGCGCTGATGTCGTTTTCTTGTCGAAGCCAGCCAACATCCGGGTGTCGACGAATCGTCCCCGTAGCGGTGCAGGGCGCATCTATCAGAATACCGTCAAAACCGGCGCTGTTTCCTCCCTGCCACTCCGCCGCATCGGTCACGACCGTTTCCGCTGACAACGCGAGCCGCGAAAGGTTGTCGCGCAAGCGCGTCATACGGGCGGGCGAGCGGTCGACCGCGCTGACCCGCGCCCCTGCGTGCGCCAGTTGCGCCGTCTTGCCACCGGGTGCGGCGCAGAGATCGGCGATGGATTTTCCGGCGACATCGCCTAGCAGGCGCGCCGGCAACGCGGCCGCTGCATCCTGCACCCACCATTGCCCCTCAGCGAACCCGGGCAGCATTGTTACGGAGCCCTGCAACAGCGTCCGCACGGTGCCGGTTGGCAGCACTTCGCCGTGAAGGCGCGTCGCCCAGTGGCCTGGATCAGACTTCACGGTGATGTCGAGCGAAGGCTCGTAGCCGATTGCAAGTGCGATCTCGCCCGCGACTATTTCGCCGTAATGGGCGATCCATCGCTTCATGAGCCACTCGGGAATATCCAGGTTCTGTGATTTTACGCTATCGATCAGCGGCTGACCCTCGCGGGCGCAGCGGCGTAGCACAGCATTCACAAGGCCGGCGTATTTTGCCGCGCGCCGATCCGATTGTACCAGTCGCACGGAGAGATCGACGGCGGCATGATCGGGCACATCCATCCAAAGGATTTGCGCGGCGCCGATCAACAGCGCGCTTTGTGCGCGCGGCGCGTCGGTCGGAATGCCACGATCGAGCAATCGCGACAACAGGTGTCCGAGCGTGCCAAGTCGGCGCAAAATGGTCGCCACTAGGCGCCGCATCAAGGCGCGGTCGCGATCGGAAAGCGTTTTCAATCCCGGATGCGCGGCGGCGCCATCCAGCTGTTCGTCCAGCGTGCGGTGCTTATGCAGCACGCCATCGAGAATATCCGCGGCGATCCTGCGCGCCGCGAGACCTGGGACCTCGGGTGGCAATGCGAATTTTTGAGAAGGCATGGAGTGGGAACATTCTCGGCGAGTTGGACGGCGCAAGCCTTTAACTCACACCATCGCACGGAAATCACCTTTGCCACCGGAATATGCCAAATGTAAGAATCTCCCTACCGTTTTCGTGCGCGCCGCACCATCTTTGGCGGGAGCTTTGAATCCCCGAGCGGATCCAGCGGCAGGAGTCCGGACATGACAGCGAATCGATCGCCGCCCGCAGCGCCATCAGCAACTGAGCAACGCAAGCCGCTCACACCAGCGGCCGAGCGCGCGCTCGCCGAAGCCAAGGCGCGAAGGCAGGCCGCGGAGGCAAACGCGACGCCTCAACCGAAGGAGTTGCGGGGTCCGAAGGGCCCGGAACCGACTCGCTACGGCGACTGGGAGAACAAAGGCATCGCCTCGGATTTTTGAAACGCGACCTCGCTCTGCTCAAACCGCTGGTCAGTGCGAAACCACAACGGTCGTTCCAACGGAAACGCGCTGGTAAAGATCGCTGATATCACCGTTCAACATCCGGATGCAGCCATAAGAGACGAAGCCGCCGACCGAGCTTGGCCTGTTGGTGCCGTGAATCGCGTATTCGCC
>JAICIT010000151.1 GCA_025960445.1 Bradyrhizobium sp.
CGCGAAGCAGCCGAGATCGCGGAGAAATTTCCGAAGGTGCAGCGCCGCGTCGGCGGCTACAACCTCGATGCACTCGTTCCGCGCAACACGCCGAACAACCTGGCGCATCTTCTGGTGGGCTCGGAAGGCACGCTGGCTTTCACCACTCAAGTCCATCTGAAGCTATGGCCGATCATCCGCAACAAGGTTCTGGGCGTCTGTCATTTCGGCAGTTTCTATGAGGCCATGGATGCGGCCCAGCACCTGGTGAAACTCGGGCCGATCGCGGTGGAATTAGTTGATCGCACCATGCTGGCGCTGGGACGAGACATCGCGATGTTTGAGCCGATCATCGGCGCGGCGGTACGCGGCGATCCCGACGCGGTCCTGATCGTGGAATTTGCCGAAGAAGACCAGGCCGAGAACATCCGGCGATTAAGGGCGCTGGGCGAGCTGATGTCCGACCTCGGGTTCGGCTGGGACAATCCGCCGCGCAAATGGGGCGGCGTGGTCGAGATCAGGGACGCAAGCCTGCAGACCGCGATTGCTGAATTCCGCGCCGCTGGCCTCAACGTGATGATGTCGATGAAACAGGAGGGCAAGCCGGTTTCTTTCGTCGAGGATTGCGCGGTGCCGCTGCCGCATCTTGCCGACTATACCGAGCGGCTTAACGCCATCTTCACCAGGCACGGCACCCGCGGCACCATGTACGCCCATGCCTCCGAGGGCTGTCTGCATGTACGGCCGGTGCTCAACCTGAAACTGGAGAAAGACGTCAAGGCGATGCGCGCCATCGCGGAAGAAACCTTCGAGATGGTTCGGCAATACAAGGGATCGCATTCCGGCGAGCACGGCGATGGCCTGGTGCGCTCGGAATTTCACGAAACGATGTTTGGACCACGCATCGTCGCCGACTTCCGAGAGGTCAAGCAGCGTTTCGATCCGGATAACGTGCTCAACCCCGGCAAGATCGTCGATGCGCCACGGATGGACGAACGCGCGCTGTTTCGCTACCCGCCGGACTACCACGTGCCCGAATTGAAGACTGTGCTCGATTGGTCGGCTTATCCGGGCGCGGGTGGCGGCTTTCAGGGCGCGGTGGAGATGTGCAACAACAATGGCGCCTGCCGCAAGCTCGAAGGCGGCGTGATGTGTCCGTCCTACCGCACCACTCGCAATGAAAGGGACGTGACGCGCGGACGCGCCAACACGCTACGGCTGGCGATCTCCGGCCAATTGGGACCGGACGCGCTCTCATCCGACGAGATGATGGAGACGCTCAAACTTTGCGTCTCCTGCAAGGCCTGCCGGCACGAATGCCCCACCGGTGTTGACATGGCCAAGATGAAGATCGAGGTGTTGGCCGCACGCGTAACCAGCCACGGGCTTCCCCTCGGCGATCGGCTGGTGGGGTATTTGCCGCGCTATGCCAGCCTCGCGGCGCACTTCGCTCCGCTCGCGAACTGGCGAAATCGAAGTCCGATGCTGCGACGACTGTTCGAAAGATTTACCGGCATCAGTGCGAAGCGCGCGCTGCCGCTGTGGCGCCGGGATATGTTCAAGCCCGACGGCGAGGTGATCGGTCCCGCCGATGGCCATGAAGTCGTGCTGTTCGCCGACACCTTCAACCGCACCTATGAACGCGAAAACCTGTACGCGGCGTTGCGGGTGCTGCTCGCGGGCGGCTATCGCGTGCATCTTCCAAGACCCGTGGACGGGCGCAGAAGCTTGTGTTGCGGGCGTACGTTCCTTGCGGCCGGCCTGGTCGATCAGGCGCGCGCCGAGCTGGATCGACTCGTTACCACTTATGCCCCATTCGCCGCGCGCGGCGTGCCGATCATCGGGCTTGAGCCGAGTTGCCTGTTGACGTTGCGTGACGAGCTGCTGTCGCTGCGATCGGATGACGCCGCGAAAAGCGTCAGCGCGCATGCGTTGCTGTTTGAGGAGTTCCTGGTCCGCGAGGCCGAGGTCGGCCGTCTGCAGCTTCCGCTCGGACCTGTCGCCCCGAAAGCTGTGGTGCATGGTCACTGCCATCAAAAATCGTTCGGCGCGTTCAAATCGGTCCAACAGGCACTTCGATTGATTCCGGATCTGCAGGTAGAAGCCATCGAATCCAGTTGCTGCGGCATGGCGGGCGCTTTTGGCTACCGCGCCGACACTTACGAGGCGTCGATGGAAATGGCCGAACTGTCGCTTCTTCCCGCGGTGCGCGGCGCCGATGCTGCCGCGCTGATCGTCGCCGATGGCACCTCATGCCGGCACCAGATTGCCGATGGGAGCGGCCGCACAGCGTTTCATGTCGCACAGGTGCTGGCGATGAGCCTCGACAGCGCGGCAGCCCTGACTTAATCCCTCTCCCACTCGCAAAGGAACTGTCATGTCCGAACTCACGCTCGATGTCGCCCGCAAGATTCTCGATGCCGCGCTCGCCAAAGGCATCGAAAAGAAACTGAAGCCCCTTGTCATTACGGTGCTCGACGCGCGCGGCTGCGTCAAAATTTCCGCTGCCCAGGATGGCACCAGCTTGCTGCGAAGCGAGATCGCCCACGGCAAGGCCTACGGCGCGCTGGCTTTGGGCATGGGGTCACGGGCGATATTCCAGCGCGCGCAGGAGCAGGCGTATTTTATCGGCGCGGTGAACACGTTGGCGCAAGGACGGATGGTGCCGGTCCCGGGCGGCGTGCTGGTTCAGGATGGCGGCGTGCTGCTCGGCGCCGTCGGCGTTAGCGGCGACACCTCGGACAATGACGAAATTTGTGCGATTGCGGGAATCGAGGCCGCCGGCCTCAAGGCAAATGCCGGCTGAGTTATTTGCCCGGCCATGAAGGCTTGCGCTTTTCGCCGAACGCCTTGAGCCCTTCCTTGGCGTCTTCCGTCATAGCCAGCAACGCGATCTGGCTTTCGGTATAGGCGATGCTTTCATCGAATGACATCGATGCGATCGCCCGCATCGCGTACTTGCCGCGACAAATCGCGGTCGGCGACTTGTCCACGATGCGTCCGATCAGCCAATCGACTTTGGCGTCAAGCTGATCCGCCGGCACAACATAATTGAGAAGCCCGGCGGATTGCGCGATTCGCGCATCAAAGGGTTCACCGGTCAACGCCCACTCATTGACAAGCCGGCGCGGCGCCATCTCCTGCAGCAGGCTCATCACCTGCATCGGAAACACGCCGACCTTTACTTCGGGCAGCCCGAACATCACGTGATCGGCTGCCACCGCCATGTCGGTCATGCAAAGCAAACCCATCCCGCCCGCCATGCAGACGCCGCCGACTCGCGCGATCGCCGGTTTGGTCGCGTCTTGAGACAACCGCAACAGATCCGCGTAGTCGACGTTCGGCCTGGCAAAATCCATCGCAAATGCAGCGCCGCTGTTCTGCAAATCCGCCCCGGCGCAAAACGCCTTGTCGCCGGCTCCGGTCAACACGATCACGCGAACATCGTTATCCTCATGCGCCTCGCGATAACCCGCGGCAATGCCGCCGATCACCGCGCCGTTGAGGGCGTTGCGCTTGTCGGGTCTGTTGATGGTGATCCAGAATGCCTGTCCGCGCTTTTCCAGCACGACGCTGTTGGTGTTGTCGGTCATTGCCTGTCCGCTTCGTTCGATGCCTCGAACATTAACGGCTGGAAGCGGCGAGACTGCAAGGCCGATTTACGTGCTGTGAAGCGCTGACGGCGTGGCTTTTTTCACCCAAACGCTGTTGTCGTGAAAGGCGGCGCCGCCGATCGGCGCCACCGCCGTGGCGCCCGTTAGCGTATTGATCCCGCGCCCGCCGATGTGAGACTTGTTCGGATGAATCGATTCAGCGATCAGCACGCCGCGGCGCACGCCGTCGAAAAATTTTGCGGTCAGCGTGGTCTCGCCGCGTCTGTTGCCTAGCGTGATCGCGTCGCCATCGGCGATCCCGAGCGCCGCCGCATCGGCCGGATGGATCATCACCGTCGGCGCGCCCTCGCGCGCTTGCGAACCGGGCGTCTCGTTGAACGTCGTGTTGAGAAAGCTGCGCGAGGGGCTCGTCGCAAGCCGGAACGGATGTGTTTCGTCGGCCTCCTCGATAATGGTCCAGTGATCCGGCAACGCGGGCATCTGTTGCCAGGCTCCCATCAATCCGGCATTGCCGATCGGCGGGTGCGCCCAATCCGCCTTGAAATGGAATTTGCCATCGGCATGGGCGAAGCCATCGAGATAGTGCGAAGTGCGGAAATCCGGCTGCAGATCGCGCCAGAGATCGGCCTCGAGGCGTTCGATGTCGCCGTGACCGCTCTTCTTCAGCGTCGCATCGATCAGTTCACGCGGCGACATATCGAACCCCGGATGCACCGCGTTGAGCCGGCGGCCAAGGCCCTGCAAAACCTCGTGGTTGGAGCGGCACTCGCCGGGCGGATCGATCAGCTTGGGGCCGACGGAAATGTGCTGATGGCCGCCGCCATAATAAAGATCGTCGTGTTCCATGAACATGGTCGCCGGCAGAACAATGTCGGCCATCTGCGCCGTCTCGGTCATGAATTGCTCGTGCACCACCATGAACAAGTCTTCGCGCGCAGATCCGCGGCGCACCAATGTTTGCTCAGGCGCGACCGTGACCGGGTTGGTGTTCTGGATCAGCATCGCCTTGACCGGCGGACCATGTCTGAGCGCTTCCGCATCGCCCGTCAGGATGCGCCCGATCTGCGACTGGTCCAGCACCCGCGTGGTGTGGTCGATCGCGTCATGGCCCTCGACAATCGACTCGTCGAACCTCCACAGCGCGTAATTGTTGAAGAAGGCCCCGCCCCCTTCGTATTGCCAGGCGCCGGTCACCGCGGGAATGCACAGCGCCGCGTGCATTTGTGCAGCGCCGTTGCGGCTGCGCGTGAAGCCGTAACCGAGCCGGAAGAACGAGCGCTTGGTCTGACCGACCAGCCGAGCAAAGGCTTCGATCTCCTCCACCGGCACGCCGCAGATCGACGACGCCCATTCCGGAGTGCGACCTTGCAGATGCGCCTCCAGTTCAGCCGGGCAATCGGTGTAGCGCTCCATGTAGGAGCGGTCGGCATATCCTTCCCGAAACAGCACATGCATGACGCCGCAGGCGAAAGCGCCGTCGGTGCCAGGCCGCAGGATGATTTTCACGTCGGCCTGCTTCATCGTGTCGTTGTTGTAAACGTCGATCGCCGCGATCCTGGCGCCGCGTTCCTTGCGGGCGCGCATCGCATGCGTCATCACGTTCACCTGGGTATTCACCGGATTGGTGCCCCAGATAACGATCAGGTCGGAGACGCCCATCTCTCGCGGATCGACGCCGGCGATCTTGCCAGTGCCGATCGCAAACCCGATCCGGGCGATGTTGGCGCAGATGGTGGAGTAGAACCGCGAATATTTCTTCACATGCGCAAGGCGGTTAATGCCGTCGCGCATCACCACTCCCATCGTGCCGGCATAATAATAAGGCCAGACCGACTGCGCGCCGAACTCGCGCTCGGCGGCGTTGAAGCGGTCGGCAATTTCGTCGAGCGCCTCGTCCCACGAAATCCGCTCAAATTGCCCGGAGCCTTTTGCACCGGTACGGCGCAGCGGAAACAGCAGCCGATCCGGGTGGTGAATACGCTCGGCGTAGCGCGCGACCTTCGCGCAGACCACGCCAGCGGTATAGGTCTGGAGCTTGGAACCTCGCACCCTGCCGATGGCGGAGCCATCGATCACCTCGACGTCAAGCGCGCAAGCCGACGGGCAGTCGTGCGGACAGGTCGAATGCCGGATGTCAATCCTGGGCTGCTGGTTCATGACCCATTGCTACCATCAAAAACGGACGGCTCCGAGCGCATTTATCTGCCACACCCTATGCGCCAAGATAGGCACCACCATTGGCGTGGATGGCCTGGCCATTAATATATCGCGCCGCGGGGCCGCACAGGAACCGCACCGTGGCGGCAATATGTTCCGGCTTGCCGCGCTCGCCCGTGATGGTCTGGTGCGTAAGATGGTGCGCCGGTTCCGGCTTGTCCTTCGGGCGAGGCGTTCCGATCAGGCCAGGAACCACGCAATTCACCGTAATGCCGTCGTCCGCAAGATCGTGCGCGAGCGCGCGGGTGAAGCCGATGATTCCGGCTTTGGCGGTGACCACATGGGCGCGGTCCCGTGCACCGGTGTGCGCGCTCAACCCTCCGATGTTGATGATGGTTCCCGCGCCGCTATCACGCAATGCCGGAAGGCAGGCTTTGGTGCAGTGAAATGCGCCATCCAGCGTCACATCCAGTATCTCGCGCCATTCTGCATAGCTCATTTCGGAAAAGCGCTTCTCCCGACGCAGCGCGGCATTGTTGACGAGAATATCCAGGCGGCCGAATCGATTCGCTACTGCATCGGCCATTGCCTGCACAGCCGTGACGTCGGCGACATCGCCGGTATGCACCAGTGCCTTGCCGCCATTGGTTTCGATCTCGCGCGCGACCGCCTCGGCCTCGGCGCGATTGCTGCGTGCATTGACCAGGACCGCCGCGCCGCCGTCGGCCAGCGCCAGCGCGATGGCACGGCCAATATTACGACCGGCGCC
>JAICIT010000152.1 GCA_025960445.1 Bradyrhizobium sp.
GTTGGTGTAGAGATCGTTCAGCGCCTGCGAAGCCTTTTCTTCGATTCGCGCGATCTCGTCGCCGATGTCGCTGCCGGTCGCCGCCAACGCGCGCAGTTCATCGATCTTGGATTCGAGTTCTGCGACGGGTTTTTCGAAATCGAGGTAGGAGCGCATGTGATCCGGCACCAAATCAATATAGGGCTAGACGCGAATTAGGACGAAGCGGTTCCGGTTCGCGCGAACAAGCCTTCATCTTCAATTGTTTAGCGCCCAATACAAGGAGGGGTCAGACCCATTTTGCCGTTCGCGTGCCGAGCCGTGGTGGGTGTGAAATGCTGTTTCGGGTGAGAAGCGGCCGGAGTCAAGCTGGGAGCGCGAGCGCTACTTCTCCGCCAGCGGATGCAGGTCACGCACCAGGCTCTTGAGCCGCTCCTCAACCACATGCGTGTAAATTTGCGTGGTGGAAATATCGGTGTGACCGAGCAATGTCTGCACGATGCGCAAATCGGCGCCGTTATGCAGGAGGTGACTGGCGAAAGCGTGGCGCAGCACGTGGGGGCTTACCAGCCGCGGAGGCAATCCGGCTGATGCCGCCAGTTCCTTCAGGTCGCGCGCGAAATGCTGTCGTGTCAAATGTCCGCTCTCCCCAAACGAAGGGAACAGCCATTTTGAGGCGGAGGCGGCTTTCTTGCTGTCGGCCGACGTCTCTTCCGCCGCTGCCAGGTAATCGGCCATCGCCTGACGGGAAGCCTCGTTCAGCGGGACCAGGCGCTCCTTGTTGCCCTTGCCACGGACCACGATCATCGGAGCATCACGCCGGGCGGCCGAGCGCGGCAGCGCCACCAATTCCGATACCCGCAAGCCGGTGGCGTAAAGCACCTCGAGCAGACAATAGAGTCGTATCGCGCGAAGTCGCTGCGAGGCAGTTGCCTCCGGCGCTTCGCTGAGCGCCTTGGCGCGTCCCAGCAGACGATCGACTTCCGCGATCGACAATACTTTTGGCAGCCCGCGCCCGCGCTTCGGCCCGGAAAGAACCGCGGCGGGATCATCACTGCGAATTCGCTCGTTCAGGAGGAAACGAAACAAGTGCCGCATCGCCGACAGCCGGCGCGCGACGCTTGACGACTTGAAGCCCCGCGCATCCAGATCGGCGAGATAATCGCGCAATCCTTGCGTTTCGGTGCTGGCAAAGCTCTGGCCTTTGCGCGCCAAGAATTCCGAAAAATCGCTCAGGTCGCGGCGGTAGGCGTCGAGCGTATTGTCGCCGGCGCCCTGTTCGGCCGCGAGCATGTCCAGGAACAGGTTCAAGAGTTTGGCGTCTGAGACCTTGGGGCGCATAAGCCAACCCTAGCGCTTATCTCTTTAGGAACCTGTCTGCCGGGATCGTCACGGACATTTCTCGCGGTTTCGGATTGACGAAATTCGCCAGCGCGAAAATCACGCCATAAACGATTCCGGCGATCACCGCGAGCACCATCAGAAACCGGAACAGGCTGGGCATGAGCGCGCCTCAGGCGGCGTTAACTATTGCGATCGTCGGGAATTGTCGCCTGAGTACCAACATGTTCGCCCCGCCGTTGCAAGAGTCTCTGGCAAGGGTGTCGGCGGCGGTAGTATAGGTGTGCGGATGCCGCACAAGCGGCAAATTGAGCAGAGTCGATGCCTGAGACCGTCTCGCCGGCGACCCCTGCATCTCCCGAAGCCGAAATCACGGCGGCGTTGGGGACGCGCTCGGTCGTGCTGATTGGGATGATGGGGGCAGGCAAATCCACGATCGGACGCCGGTTATCGGCGCGGCTGCGGCTTCCGTTTCTCGACGCTGATTCCGAAATTGAAGCGGCGGCCAGTATGTCGATCCCGGATATATTCGAGACCCACGGCGAACCCCATTTCAGAAATGGCGAGGCGCGGGTGATCGCGCGCCTGCTCGACAGCGGTCCTGCCGTGCTCGCCACTGGCGGAGGTGCCTTCATGCGGGAAGACACCCGCGCCCGCATCGGTGCCAAGGCGGTCTCGATCTGGCTTAAGGCCGATCTGGATATCATCATGAAGCGGGTGAAGCGCCGTGCCGATCGGCCATTGCTGCAGACCGCCGATCCTGCCGCTACCGTCGGACGGCTGATCAGCGAACGCGAACCGGTCTATAAGAGCGCGGATATCACAATATTATCGCGCGACGTGCCGCATGAAAAAATTGTCGACGAGTGTATCTATGCTCTCCACGGCTGGGTGTGCGGCGGCGCGGGGAAACTCGCATCCAACACCTTGAGCCACAGCTGATGACGAGCCATCCCTGATGACCGCACCGTTAAAGCATTCCGATCTGGTCACGGTGGACGTCGCGCTCGGCGATCGTGCTTATGACATCGTGATCGGCCGCGACGTGTTGCCATCGCTCGGCGCGCGGATCGCCGCATTGCGGCCCGGCGCTCGCGCGGCCATTGTCACCGATCGCAATGTCGCAAAGCATTGGCTCGAAAAAGCGTTGGCTTCGCTGTCGCGGGCCGGTGTGGAGGCGTCGCACATCATTGTCGAGGAGGGCGAGGGCTCGAAAACCTATGCCGGCCTCGAGCGGGTCAGCGAGGCATTGATATCGGCAAAAATCGAGCGCAACGACCTGGTGATCGCGCTTGGCGGCGGGGTCGTCGGTGATCTCGCCGGGTTCGCCGCGGCAATCCTGCGCCGCGGCGTCGATTTCGTGCAGGTGCCGACTTCGCTGCTGGCGCAGGTCGACTCTTCGGTCGGCGGCAAGACCGGAATCAATTCTCCGCAAGGAAAAAATCTGCTTGGTGCGTTTCACCAGCCGGTGCTGGTGATCGCCGATACCGCTGTGCTGGATACATTGTCGCCGCGCCAGTTCCGTGCCGGTTACGCTGAAGTCGCAAAATACGGCTTGCTCGGCGATGAAGCGTTCTTCACCTGGCTCGAATCCAATTATGCCGACATTTTTGCCGGCGGCCCTGCGCGCGAACATGCCATCGCCACCTCCTGTCGCGCCAAGGCCGCGATTGTGGCGCGCGACGAACGTGAGACCGGTGAACGCGCGCTACTCAACCTCGGTCATACTTTCGGCCATGCGCTGGAAGCCGCGACTGGCTTCTCCGACCGGCTATTCCATGGCGAAGGCGTTGCCATCGGCATGGTGCTGGCGGCCGAACTTTCCGCCGAACTTGGGATGATCGGGCAATCCGATGCTAGGCGCGTCAAAACTCACCTTGCCGAAGTGGGACTGCCGACCCATCTGCAGGATATCGCGGGTTTCGCGCAGGAAGGGCTGGCCGATGCCGATGCGCTGATGACGCTGATGGCGCAGGACAAGAAGGTGAGGCGCGGCCGGCTCACTTTTATCCTTCTGGGCGCTATCGGCCGTGCCGTGATCGCTCCCGATGTCGAACCGTCGCTGGTTCGTGATTTTCTGAAAGCAAAGCTGCGAAGAACGAAGTAATCTTCACGCATGGACTGGCTTGCATTCTCGATCGTCATCCTCTGTCTCTTTATCTCCGCCTTTTTCTCGGCGAGCGAGACCGCGCTGACCGGAGCATCGCGCGCCAGCATGCTGCGGCTTTCGAAGCAGGGTAACCGCGACGCGCTCGTGGTCTCGAGTCTGTTCGGGATGCGAGAGCGCATGATCGGCGCGCTGCTGCTTGGTAACAACATCTCCAACATCGGCGCATCGGCTCTCGCGACCGGCATCTTCACCGCCTGGTTCGGCGAGGTCGGCGTGCTCTATGCGACCGGCGTGATGACGGTGCTTGTGGTGATTTTCGCCGAGGTGCTGCCGAAGACTATCGCCATCAATGCGCCGGATCGGGTATCGCTGCTGGTGGCGCGCCCGATGAAGCTGATGGTTTACTTGCTGGGGCCGCTGCTCACGATCATCGAGGCGTTTGTCCGTGCGCTGATGGCGGTTCTGGGCATCAAGATCGGCGCCAACCAGCCAATTTTGTCCCCGACCGAGCGTCTGCGCGGCGCGGTCGATCTGCTGCATCACGAGGGCAAGGTCGAAAAGCAGGATCGCGACATGTTCGGCGGGTTGTTGGACCTGCGCGAGCTTCAGGTTTCGGATGTGATGGTTCATCGCACTGAAATGGTGATGATCAATGCCGACTTGCCGCCGGAGGAATTGGTGCGCGAGGTGCTGGCTACCGAATACACAAGAATTCCATTGTGGCGCGAGAAGCCGGAAAACATCATCGGCGTACTCCACGCCAAGGACCTGCTGCGCGCCATTCGCGCCTCGGAGGGCGATTCATCGAAGATCGACGTGTCGACGATCGCGCTGCCGCCGTGGTTCGTGCCGGAGATGCGGTCGGTGTCGGAACAATTGAAGGCGTTCCGCCGCCGCAAAACCCACTTCGCATTGGTGGTCGATGAATACGGCGAAGTCGAAGGCATGGTGACGTTGGAGGATATCCTCGAGGAGATCGTCGGCGACATCTCCGACGAGCACGATGTCGTGGTGGCGGGCGTACGCGCCCAGCCGGACGGTTCGGTGGTGGTCGATGGTTCGGTGCCGATCCGCGATCTCAACCGTGCGATGGACTGGAATCTCCCTGACGAGGAGGCGACCACGATAGCCGGCCTTGTGATTCATGAGGCGCGATCGATCCCCGAACGTGGCCAGAGCTTCACCTTTCACGGTTTCCGTTTCCGCGTCCTGCGCCGCGAGCGCAACCGCATCACCGCGCTGCGGATCGTGGCCGTGCCCCGCGAATCCGAGATCGAGGAAAAGAAACCGAGGCGGGCGGGCACGTCATTCTAAGGCAAATTCGAACAAACGCTGGCACGGTTCGCCTGGTCCTACGCGAGCGCTTACGCGGCTTCGCCGGGTGCGTGGGCCTTGATCGCCAGCGCGTGTACGGACCCGGCGAGTTCCCCCGCCAGGGCTGCATTAATCATGCGATGACGCTCGACCCGGCTCTTCCCTTTGAAGGCCGGCGACACAATATAAACACTGAAGTGCGTCTCGCCGCCCGGCCTGTGCCCGGCATGGCCCTCATGCAGATGTGATTCGTCCGTGACGTCGAGGCTCTCCGGAGTGAAAGCTTCGCGCAACTTGTTTGTGATAGTTTCCTTGGTACTCATGGCGGCGCCGATGCTTGTTTTTCGTCAATGTCACATCGAGGGAGAAGTATTCGCAATGTCAAGACTTGAAGCTTTTCGCATTGCGTTGTCATAGTCAGCCATGCCGATTGATTCATCCAAATTCTTCGACTCCATTCGCATCAAGCCCAACAAGCTGAGTGCGAAGCAGCAGGCCCAGGCGCGGGAAGCCGCCGTCATGTGCGAATGGCCGGACTGCAAGAACAAGGCGCCGCATCGCGCGCCGAAGGGCCGTGCCAACGACAAGGAATACTGGCACTTCTGTCTCAACCACGTTCGCGAATACAACCAGTCGTATAATTTTTTCCAGGGCATGAATGCGGATGCTGTGGCGCGTTACCAAAAGGATGCGCTGACCGGTCATCGTCCGACCTGGAAAATGGGCGCCAACACCAGTTCAAAAAAAGGCAAGGGCAACCCCGAGGCCGAACTGGAAGGAGCGGCCGATCCGTTCAACATGTTCAGCGAGCTTAACGGCCGCGGTCGCTGGCGCCCCGGGCCGGGAGCCGGCGCTGAACCGAAATCCGAAACCCGAAAAGTGTTCAACGCCGAGCGCAAGGCGCTGCAGGTGATGGGGCTCGGCACGGATGCGACGCTCGAAACCGTGAAGGCGAAGTACAAGGCGCTGGTCAAGCAGCACCATCCCGACGCCAATGGCGGCGACCGCTCCACGGAAGATCGTCTGATCGAGATCATCAAAGCCTATAACTATCTCAAGACGGTGGTTCGCGCCGGCTAATCGATGCGTTGCTTCGGGGGCGCCGCATCTATCGCAAATCATTTCGGCTCCATGACGCGGCCGCCGTGGCGACGGCGGATGGTCCAGGTGGCGAGCGCGACGATCACGGCGCCGCCGAGCACCGATAGCATCCAGTAATGCTTGGCGAGGCCGGCGTGGTGCGACATCTCGGCATATTGGCGAAACGCGGATACCGCGAGCACTCCGGGTAAAACATGCGCCGGCGCCCACAGCAGGATCGCCGCTACGTTGACGATGTAGAACCGCGCAGGGTTCATGCCCAACGCGCCGGCCGTGATCGGAACGAACGCCCTGATCGGCGGCACAAACCGCGCAAAGAACACGGCCAGCGCGCCCCAGCGATGGAAGAACGCCTCGCTCTGCGCCACCACGCGGGGATAGCGCGTCATCGGCCAGGTGCTGAGAATCTCGCGCTGGCTGCGATGCCCGATCCAGAATGCCGATCCGTCGCCGAGCAGCGCGCCGGCAACCGCCGCCAACAGTACCCATTCAAGTCGCAGCTCGCCGCCGGGCACCAGCGCGCTCAATGCAAGAATGATCGTGGAACCGGGAACGACTGATCCCACCACCGGAACGGCCTCGAGCAGGGCAGCAAGAAATAGTGTCAGATAGGCCAGCCATGCATTGGTCGAGACGAATGCAATCAATGGATCGATGAA